>JAUXHI010000019.1 GCA_030621645.1 Mycoplasmataceae bacterium | reverse complement strand
AGAGAGAGAGAGAGAGAGAGAGAGAGAGAGAGAGAGAGAGAGAGAGAGAGAGAGAGAGAGAGAGAGAGAGAGCTTAGAAAAACAACGATTTCTTTTTTAGAACCCTTCAATTTATCTAGAGATGGCAAAACGCCATTATCATCATTTCGTTCATTTAACACAAGAACACTTTATGCTGCTAAAACAGCAATTATTTTAGCTAATAATTTAGGAGATATAAATAAAATACAAGGAAACGACATGCCAAAACATGATCTTTTAACTTACTCATTTCCTTGTCAAGACTTGTCTCTTCAAGGAAAACAAAAAGGTTTAGTAAAAGGTAAAGCTTCATCATTATTGTGAGAAGTAAAAAGAATAATTGATGAATTAAATGATACCAATAAACTACCAAAGTATTTATTAATGGAAAATGTTGCAGCAATAATGAATGTAAATCATATTGGTGGTTTAACTAAATGAGAAAAACACCTAAAGAAACTCGGATATACTAATCATATATTTAAACTAAATGCAAAACACTATAATGCTCCTCAAAATAGAAATAGAGTATTTATGTTTTCTGAATTAAATCAAAATAAATTTGTGATTCCTAATTCAACTAAAATGACTTCAAAAACTATTAAGAATGTTATTGAAGAAAAATACAATAATGAAAGATGATGACCAAGTAAAGGAACATTACCTACATGAAAACCAGAAAATAAAATTTCTGGTATTGCTTCATGTCACTTTGAGGGCTACACAACATTTGGATCAGAAGCTACTGTATTTAGTTTAAATTCTCTTGCTCCAACAATAACAGCAACTGGAGCTAGATCAAGAATTAAAGTTATAACAGATGCTAATTCTGAAAAACTTAGAATGCTTAAATCAGTTGAGTTATGAAAATTAATGGGATTCACTAAAAGAGATTGAGAGAAAGCAGAAAAACATATGATTGTTCCTGAACAATATTTAATTAAACAAGCAGGTAATTCAATTGTTGTGAATGTATTGGAGGTTATATTTAAAAATGTTAAATAATATTAGAATATCCATTCCGTTCCATTCCAAAGATAGTGCAAAGAATTATAAATTCAGTGGAATTGCACATTATATTTTTTGTCAGGAAACTGAGAGAATTGTGTTTAATACAATTGAACTTAAAGAGGCAACACTAGGGGCTTCCAATCTTAAAAATGCTGCAGGCGGAGAGTTCTTTTATTGAGAGAAAGTTCCTAAAAGAAAAAAATTCAGAATGAGTTTATTTGATTCTCATGATAAACCAAAATCTCCATCTGAACTTCACTTGCCAATTGATATAGTGGCAAAAGAAATATGAGGATTAACAGTTAAAAATGGTGTTTCTCTCTTTATTGGTGCAAATGCTGCAGGTGAAATTAAAAGACCAGAATCTTCAAATATAATAGCTGATATAAATGTTAAAGGATTAGAAAATCCATATATCTTTGGTTTATTATCAAATATTTCTGCTCAAAATCAATTTCATTCTCTTGAAGAAGTTTTAAATATAGACGAAGTATCTGTAGAACAATTCATTTTCGATTATGCAAAAGATACAAAATATAAACCAAGAGTTTATGTCAAAAAAGAAACTGCTTTTGAATATGTGATTGAATCAACATTCTCAATTATTTATGTAAATCAAAATTATGATAGATATTCAAATGAATATGTGATTAAATATCCACTTAACACTGAATATGTTGCTGAAATAGTAGAAAATAAATTACCAATATTAGACATTATTGAAAAACAAATGAATATAGATATGAAAATAGCAAAATCATCAACAAGAAATGTTTGAAATAACAATGTTACTAAAACAATTAAAAAAGATAAATTTGTATCAGATTTTGTACATGACAGAGAAAGCTATCATAGGGCTCATATAATTGAAAATAATTTACTTGCAAAAAATTCAACCAGTGAAGAAATATTAAAATTGATTAATCCTGAAAACTTTCTATTATTAGAACTTTATATTCATAAATATTGAGATGATGGAAAAATAAAGATAGATCCTGTTTCGGGAGATATAATTAATGTTTCACTTTCTGAAAAAGAATTTGCTCATACAAAAGGAAATATATATTCAATATATCCAAATAGTAAAACAGAAATTAGAATTTCTTTATTAAAAGAAAGATACACAAATTAATTTAGTGATTTTTCTCAATTTTTATTTAAATATGCGACAATTTTGTTAATATGAAAGAACAAAAATTATCAATTGAAAAAAGAGAATATAGCCTTCCTTCAGTAGAGGAAAATTATAAGAGCGGTAAATGAGCAATACCCATTTACCAAAGAGGGTATGTATGGAGTGAAGACAGGAGAACAAAATTACTTGACTCAATGTTAAAAGGATATCCATTAGGATCTATTTTAATATGAAATCACAAGAATAAACAATACATTCTTGATGGACAACAAAGAACAAGGTCAATCTTAAGAATTAGAGAGTTTCCTTTTCAAAATCTTTCCGAAAAGACTTTAGCTGATATTCTTAATGTGAAATATGAAGTTAGCAATGCATTGATGCTTAAAAGATTAATAAAGTATTTTGCTTTTTTAACAAGAGAAGAACTTTCAAAAGTCCCTTTTGATAATGACTCAGTGGATAAAATAAAAAATATATTGGAAAAACATGAAAAAGATTTAGAATTTCTTGGTGTTGATATAAAAGAAGCTTCAAAGGCATTAAATATTTTTATATTTAATTTAAATAATCCAGATGGTTATAAAATACACTCTATTGAAATAAATAATGCTAGCGAAAAGGATGCTATCCATATATTTAATAGATTAAATGTCCAAGGAATTCCACTTACTAAATTTGAAATCCTTTCTTCAAAATGATCTCCATATACAATAAAAATAAGAAATGCAAAATTTAAAGAGATAATCAAAAGACTTTATTCTAAACATAGTGAAAAAATAGGAATTGATAATGAATTGAGAGAAACACTACCAGGTCAAATGACTCCATCTGAAGTTCTATATTCAATAGTTTTAAATTCAATTCAAAATAGTAACATTTACAGATCTGTTTTTACAAATGATAAAGGATTGCTAGAAGAGACACATCTTGATAAATGAATTTGAGTTTTTAGAGTACTTGCTTATTCAAAAGGAAAAACCAAAGAAATTACTGATGATAAAGAGGCAGATGAAAAACTTGGTAAAATTATTCAAACTAATTTTGTTGAAGAAGATTTGGTAGAAGTCATGAAATTCATAAATAAAGCAGTGACACTAATAGAAAAGAAACTACCACTACTTTCTGTTAAAACAACAAGTAATAAATATATATTTGCTGGGTTTTCAAAGAATATGCTAATTTCTTTATTGGTACAAACTTTTTTAAAACTTTGAGATGGTAAGAAACTTTTAGAAAAAGAATGAAAAACAGCTCACTGAAATATAATAAAAGACATAATTGATAATAGATGAGCATCATCAACAAATGTGTCAATGATGACTACAATTAAAAATTTTGAATATTTTAATCAAGAAGGAAGCCTTAATGAAAAAACTATTGAAACTTTAATTGATTTCAAAGAAGAACAGCAAAGAAAATCAATTGACAGACAAAGAGGATTTAATGATTTAGTAAAATTTGTAATTTCATTTGCATATGCAAAACATACTAAGGTCAAAGTTTATGACTTTGATTATGATCACATTGTACCTCATAAATACTTAGAAAATGAAAAAACTTCTTATGGGAGAAATTCAATAGGGAATTGTGGGTTACTAGAAGCTTCAGAAAATAGAAGCAAGCAAGCAACATTTAATTATGAAGATTTTGCTTTAGATAAGTTAGTTAAAGTATCTCCTAAATTAAAAACTGAAAAACAAAAGGCCGAATACAAAGATTTAATGAAATTAGTTGCAAAGAACACAAACAATGATAATGTTGAAATTTTATATAAATATCGTTATGAAATAATAAGAGACTTATTTATAGAATCAATTATGCCTGAATAAAAATGTTGTTATAATTTTCTAAAGGAATATTATGGATGAACAACCAAGTAAATGAGAACTTATTGTTAGGTTCTTAAATAGAAATAAATGAAATATATTAATAATGTTTGCAGCATTAGGTATGGGACTAATCCTAATGTTTGTATTTTAATATGAAGGCACAAATCAAATTTAATCTATTAATAACAGAAAAATATTGAAAAATTTTTATTTGCCACTTCTTTCTTTGAAAAGTAGGGACATAAAATCCACAAATTTAACTTCATCAGAAACTGATGATTCAAAATTTAATAATCAAGATTACTATGACTCAATGACAATTGCCTCTTTGTATTCTACTTCAATATATTCTGAACGTCTTTTGAATGACTTTTATAATAGAAATAATAATGAACAGCCTGAATCAAAAACAGATTTTGAAATATTTCGTCATGTGATTACTCATTCTAAGCACATATTCTATTATGCTAATAAAAAAACAAATTCATTAGATGAATATATATTTCAATTATGCACTCCAATCGTTGCTAATAAAAATGACTCATTCTTTGGTGTGTTAAAACAAAAAGAAGTTGATAAACACATAAAAACTTTTCCTTTAATCACTAACCTAATTAATAAAAAAGTATTCATTGTTTGAACTATGCCAGAAAAAAAAGAAACAAGGAAATTGTCTGATTTTTTAAAAAATTTTAGTAAAGATAATGTTTATGCACATAATGACAATGATTTCTTTTTAAATCAGGAAGTTCCAATCAAGCCATATATTAATAGAATTAATTTTCATTCAAGTTTGTCAAAGTTAAAAGAAGTTTTTATAATTGTTTATAAGCATTTATATGATTTAGGTTACAATGATAGTTTATTTAAAGACCTTTCAATAACATTTAACACCAAATCTTTAAAAATTAAAATATCTGATGGTTATGACAATGTTGGCTCTGGTGAGAAAAAAGCATCTGATCCTGAATTATCAAATTCATTTAAATTGAATGAGTATTATTGCCATTCCTCAAATTCAAGTGTTTCAATATCTCAGGCAATCAAAAATTATGATGAACTTGACTTAAAAGATCGTGGAGATGCAGTGATATATGCATTCTATATTTTTACTTTTATAGATCCATCAATGAGATTTTACTCAAGAGATAGTGATAATCTTTGACAACAACAAGGAATGTTTAAAATTTTATTAAATATTGACCTTATTTCTGATGAATTCTCTAATGAATTGAATAGAGTTGATAAGACATTTCTTTGAAATGCAAATTGTGTAACATTTCATAATTTAATCCTTACAATCATTTCAGATATTAAACAAAAAAACATTCCTACTGAAACAATAGCATATCAATTGGATTCATTAATAAGCGAAAAAAATAAAATTATTATTCAGAAAGAACTGACTTCATTTGGTGTTGTTTCTCCAATTTTTGATATCTTGATTTTAGTAGCAAGGATTAATGAAATAAAAACTGAAACAAAAGAACTTTTTGAGAAGACAAAAATAGCTGATGATTTTATTTATTTCTCAGGAAATAACATAAATTTTGCATCTAATAAAGATAAATTTTCTAAAAATGAAGCATATAATAATAATATTGACTTTCTTGAAGGGCTCTTCATTTTCGAATGAAATAAAAATGAAATTATTGATTTGAGAAACTCTACTATAAAAACATGAAGGGCAAATTTTAGAAAATTATTAAAAGTAAATTCATTTCTATCATCAAGAGGCGAGAATTTAGTTTATGAAAGATATTGAGATTTAGAAAAATCTGGTGAGATTATTTCAAATCAAATAATTAATTCATATATTTTATTTTTCAAAACCTTTCATGAGTCCCCAGATCAAATAATTATAAATAAAAAAGGTTTTATTGACAGTTTTATTGAAATAACAAAATCTTATGAAAAGTATATGTGAACAAAAAAATTGAATGATTCAGAAAAAGAAATATTTCTTTTTTACTTATTTGTTATGAATAGATTTGGTGATTATAATATAAATGAAAGTGCACCAGGATTAGGTTACTCATTGAATTTAGATTTATTTTCAGATGAAAAATATATTAAATATATAAAAAATATTAAAAAATATGAACAAGTAATTTGAGATACATATATAAAACCATTAATTTTAAGGATGAAAATTATTAGAAAATCAAATAAGTGACTTCAGTTTGTTATGTATAACAACCTTATGAATTTATTTAGAAGAAAATTTCAACAAGGATATTTATATGCTCCTGCTTATTATGATAAAAAAAATCATGAAAAAACATTGCGAACAATAAAAGAAATTATATTAAGAGATTATATAGCTTCAAAAATAATCATTTGAGATAAATCTATGCCTAAAAAAAGCGACAAAGAAAACCCCTTCAAAAATTATAAGATGTCATCAGGACATAATTTATTTAACCTTGATTTTTTTGAAAAAAGAATTCAGCCTCTTCCAAATTCACCAAAATTTTGAAAAGACTTAAAAATATTATTGTTTTCAAAAAAATTTAAGATGCAACTTTTTAATCAAGCAGAAAGAATCACCATTAGAAATGAAGAATTTAATAGACGTCTATCTGGGTTTGCCTCAACAAAAACACAAACAGAAAGAATAAACAAATCAATAGAAGAACTTTTCTTATCTGTTGAAAAACATAAAGATTCAATTTTGAAACTTTGAAAATAGTAAAAGATATTTTTTGTTATCAATTTCCTTGTTTGTGGCAATACAAATTGTAAGCGAATTTACTAAATAAACAATGAGTATAATGATAGTTTATTTCTTGTGCGATTAATTGCTTAAAAATAGGTTTCAGTTAAGAAATATACAAGGTCAATTGGTATATTTCTTGGAATTGAAACATAAACTAATATGTAACAATTCTGAATAACTTTACTAATATCAAAAGGAAATATTATGGATGAACAACCAAGTAAATGAGAACTTATTGTTAGGTTCTTAGATAGAAATAAATGAAATATATTAATAATGTTTGTGGCATTAGGTATGGGGTTAATTCTATATTTTGTGTTTTGATAATAAAAATAGTTAAAAATGATTTTGACAATAATATTTATATAGGAATGTCAAAAGAAGAGTTATTCAACATAACGAATCCTTTGATAACCCCAAAAATTCTTAAAAACAATTATATAAAGTAATTAATTTTTATGGAAAAGAATATTTTTCATTTGAAGTCCTTGAATACCTGTCATATGAAGAATGTTTCAAAAGAGAGATTGAACTTATAAGAGAATATGTATAGTTATAGAAATGATTATAGTTTTTTGTTTGGTGGAGAAGTGGGCAAGAAACAACCAACAAAGGTAAGGTTAAAAGCAATAATTATTTTAGGTCTTATTATTACAGAAATGAATTGGTAAAAATTAACAATTAAGATATTTAATCAATAATTTTGAAGAGTATAATTTAACTATGGGTAAAAAAACATATATCAAATGAAAAAATAACAGAACAAAATTTAAAAAAGATATTGATATAACGAATCATGACACATACTATATTTATGGGAGAAACGGTACTGGAAAAACAACCTCAGCTAAATATAATGAAGAAATTAATGAGTCAATAACATCTCTTAGTACAAAATCAATATATTTCAATGTTTCTTCTGGGAATGATACTAAAGAAACAAGAAAACAATTTGGAGATATTTTTACATCAAAAAAATCAAAAATTTTACTAGAAATATTGGAATCATGAAAATTGATAAACAAAATTGACAAAAAAACAACTATTGATGATATTGTTGGAGATGACACAATAGTAAAAACTATTAAGAAAAATATTAAAAATGCCAAGTTACAAGAATATATTATAAATACCAAAACAAAAAATATAACAGCATCTATTGATTTGGGTTTGTTGACTAAAATGTTTAAAAATAAATATGGAACCACAAATAAAATTATCACTAATGAAACTATGGATTTTGTAGTCGGTGAATACTTCAAAAAATCTGATTTTGCAAATATCATTCCTCCAAATATTAACGAAATAAAAGAAGAATTTTTAAAAACTGCTAAAAATCAAGAAAAACTTGAGTTAATAAACTTATGAATAGAAAAATATAATGATTTAACTAAAAAAGTGACTGAATTAAACGAATTTATTAAAAAATATAATTTTGAACTTCAAAATAATGAATTTTTAAAGAGTGTTCATAAAAATATAGACAAGAAAAAACTTGAGTTAATCTCTTACATTTCAAAAAAATATTGTAAACACACAAATTGACATAAAGATTTATGTATTTATTGCGAAAATAAAATTTCTGCAGATAGAATTAATGAAATTCAAAAAATAAATAAATTGAAAATTTACAATTACATTAACAATATTGAAACTAATTTAAATGACGCCCAAAACTTACTTAAGAATCTTTCATATGATAATGATACTCAAGCTCAAGCCAAAAAAATAATTTGAAATAGTTTTAAAAAAGAATATGATAGTTTGTCTTCGATGATTTCTTTACTTGATAAGATTGACAAAAAAATTAAATTAATGAACAAAACAAATGAAATTACTAAAATTGATTTATTGCCTATAGCAAAGCTTTTAACGGATTCTGATCTAGATATTATAATTAATTCAACATTAACTTTATCAGATTCAAGAATTAAAGAAATAATTAGAAATAAAATACTTGAAAAAATTAAACCTGAAATAACTAAAGAAAAAAGAAATGAATTAGAATTATTGGCAATAGAAATAAAGGGACCGATTGTGCAAAACATAAACAAAGATCTTAAAATCTTAAAGATTAAAAGAAATTTAGAAATTAAATTGATGCCTCCTAGTGGTTTATCATCGTCACAAAGGGCTCAAATAATAGATGAAGAAGGTAATTCAATCAAATATTTATCTGATGGTGAAAAATCTACACTTGCATTTGTTTTGTTTATTGAAATTGCAAAACATAAAATTGCTGAAGCTTATAAAGAAAATAAACAGCATATTTTTATTTTAGATGACCCAATTATTTCTAATGATTTATTTGTTATTGCTCAGAAAATAAAAATGATAAGAGAGATAACCATGCGCAGTCACCCTGAAGGTGATAAAACCAGACCACCAGGAATTGTTAAAGTTATTATCTTAACTCATAATAGTGATTTAATTATTTATAATCAAGAATGACTTTCACAAAAGAAACAAAAAGGAATGATATATAGGGTTACTGATACAGAAGTTAAGCTTATTGATTTCAATTCTCAATTAATTGATGATCTTCAACTTTATCAAAAAGTTACTGAAATGGTTTATGATAAACCAAATAAAAGAAGATTAAAAATGTTTATTTCATTAATATGAAGAATTCATGATCATTTATCTGAAATAAAGAAATTGATTCCAACTGCCTTACCTGAGAACTTATCTATTTTACGTTCAAAAGATATAAAAAAAGCATTATTTACTCATAAAAAAGAAAAAGGAAAGAAAGACCAAACTCATTTATTTAATGTAAACATATATAATAATGAGGAATCTCAGAATTTTATTATTGAGATGATAAAACAATGTGCAATAAATATATTTAATATACAAGAAAACAAAAATTTTTCATTAAAAAAAGAAGATTTTGATAATTTATTAGAAGAACCAATCATATCTGAAGAACCAATAATAAATGAAAATAATATCGAAATGATTGAATGAATTTGTGATTCAACATTCAGAGGCACATTTTTTAATAGTTTCACTACAGAGGAAACAGGCATTCAACAGTTTTTAAGACATAAAAAACATTTAACTGCAAAAGATCTCTCTATTATTGAAATGGAATCTAATAGTAAATAATTTGTAAATGATATAAAATATCAAAAGCATTTTTTTGTTTTCAATTTCACTGTTTGTGGTAATATGGGTTTCAATTAAGAAATACAGAAGGCCAATTAGTATATTTATTGGATTTGAAACACAAACTAATATGTAACAATTCTGAATAATTTTACTAATATTAAAAAGAAATATTGTGGATGAATAACCAAGTAAATGAGAACTTATTGTTAGGTTCTTAGACAGAAATAAATGAAATATATTAATAATGTTTGTAGCAATAGGTATGGGGTTAATCCTAATGTTTGTGTTTTGGCACTAAAATAAAAATA
>JAUXHI010000001.1 GCA_030621645.1 Mycoplasmataceae bacterium | reverse complement strand
AATCTTCTTCTAGAAAGAGTTCTTCTTCCACCTACTGTAGACATGCGAGATCTAAATCCGTGAGTTTTAGCTCTTTTTCTTTTGTTTGGTTGATATGTTCTTTTCATAATTTTTTCTTTTTTCTTTTGTTTAAACAGATTTAATATTTAACTATTATATTATAGTCAAAAAGTGTCCTTTTTTCAAAGAAAATATAATATTAAGTTCCACTTTACAAAGAAAATATAATATTAAGTTCCACTTCATTATTGTTGTGTGGAAATGTTTAAAAAATAAAGAAAGTTATACACCCAAAAAAATGCTTATGTGGAAAGATTTTAGGCAATAATGTTGAAAAGTATCAAAAGTTTTCAACATTATTTACAAAAACATAAAAAAAGTGTGTTTTTGTGGAAAAAAATTATTTTTTGTTCTCCACATTTTTGTATATAATATTTCATATGGAACAGAAAGAATTAACTGAAATTTGAAAAAAAATAATTCAAGAAACTGAATTAGATGAAGAGAAAAAACTGACTCTTTCTTTTCTAGCAGATTCATCTAAACTTGTAGAAATTTCTGATAAAAAATCTCGTATGACAGTAGTCTTAGATAATGATTTTACAAAAATTCTTTTTGAGAATGAATATGCTGATGACTTATTAAAGTCAATTGAATTAATCTTAAATACAAATTTAGGTATTTTATTTCTTACTAAAGAAGAATGAAAGAATAAAAGGAGTACAAAAGAAAACATTATTATTGAGGAAAAAACAGAAGAAATAACTGCTTCTGATGTCCACCAACATTCTGCACTTAACAAAAAATTTATATTTGAAAATTTTGTTATGTCAAATTCAAACAAAATGTTAGTTCAAGCTGCACTAGCCATAGCATCTTTACCAGGTGAAGCAAAATGAAATCCTTTCTTTATATACGGTGGTTCAGGATTAGGAAAAACTCACCTTTTACATGCCATTGGTAATAAAATAAGATCACAAAATAATAGAATCAAAATTAAATATATTGAAGCAAAAGATTTTGGAAACATTGTACATAATGCTGTAATGAGTTCAAATACATCTGAAACATTAGAGAACATTAAAAGTCAATACAACTCATATAACATATTACTAATTGATGATATACAAATGATTAGTTCTTGAGGAAAAGCTAAAGAAATTTTTTATGCAATTTTTTCATATTTTATAAACAATAAAAAACAAATTGTTATTACTTCAGACCAATATATTGATGAACTAAAAGAATTTGAAGAAAGATTTATAACTAGATTTCAAGGTGGTTTATCAATAGGGATTGTTCCTCCAGATGTTGACACTTCTAAAAAAATTATTAGACAAAAATTAAAGGATTTACATGATTTTAATGTTTCAAACATAACAGATGAAGCAATAGAATATATAGCAGTTAACTTTGGTAATAATGTCAGAGACCTTGAAGGAGCAGTAAACAGAATTATTTTCTGAACAATTCAAAAAAATGAAGAATCTATTATCAAAATGGCTGATATTGTTGAAATATTCCAAGGAATTTCAACAAACAAAACAAAAGGTATAACAATAAACAGAGTTATTTCTGTCATTGCTTCTTATTATGGTATTCCAAAAAGTGAAATTTTAGGAAAATCAAGAAAAGCTGAAATAATGATGGCAAGACATATATCAATTTATTTTGCAAGAACACTATTAGAAATGTCTTTAATTGAAATAGGACGTGCATTCCACAGGGATCATTCAACTATAATATCATCAATTAATAAGATTAAAAGAGACTTAGAAAAGTCACCTGACTTATCTGTGGCAATATATGATTTAAGAAAAAAGATATCTGAAGGAAAATAATTTTCAACAAATTTTCAACAAAGAGAAATATATTATTATCACATTATAAAAGGGTTAAAATCATAAAAATGAAGTTCTCCACTTTTCAACACAACTAATAATAATATATCTAATATAATTAATATATAAAGGATAAAAAATGAAATTCCAAATAAAATTAGAATTAATAAAAAAATACATGAAATCAATAGCTAGTGTAACTCCTAGCATAGCGCACAGACCAGAAATAACTGGTGTATATATAGAAGTCTATGAGAATAGAGTTATTTTTGAATCTAGAAATGAATTAATGGATACAAAAATAGAAACAATTGATTTGACAAAAATAAATATTAGTGAAACAGGTAAAGTGTTAGTCAAAGCAAGAGTACTAAATGAATTAATACAAAGATCAAAAGGTGATTATATTGAACTAATTAAAGTAGATAGTAATCTACTATTTGTACGTTCTAATGATTCAGAATATGAAATAAATGTAATTGATGATGAAAAATTTAATAAATCAAATTTCATAGTTACTGAAGGAACTGAAATAGAAATAGAAGCTAATATATTTAGAAATGCAATAAATAGAGTTATTTATGCAGCAAATGAAAAAGCACCAAGAAAAATTCTTCAATCAGTAAATTTGGATATAAGAGACAATATTTTAACGACGATAGCTACTGATGGTGTAAGAATAGCCGTTAATCAAACTAATGTAGCAATAAATGAGACAATAAACAAAAACATTCATTCGAAAACACTTAAGGATATTTTAAAGTTAATAAATGAAGATAAGATTAAATTATTATTTTCGAATACTCATTTAGTACTTACAACAGGTGATTTCTTAATACAAGTTAGATTAATAGAAGGTGGATATCCTGATGTTATGAAAGTATTCCCAGTTACTTTTAACTATGAATTATCCATTGAAAAAGATTTGCTTGTTGATTTAATAGAAAGGTCAACATTGCTTTCGTCAAATAAAATCGATGATAACCTTTTTGTGAAAATGATTGTTATAGATAACAATTTGAAATTTGAAACTAGAGAATTAGAAATAGGTTATGCGAATATTAGTACAAATAATTTTGAATGAAATGGATCTACTTTCCAAATTGCATTTAATCCTAAATACATATTAGATGGAATTAAATCAATTGATGAATTAACAGTTCAAATAAGTATTAATGAAAATCAAAAACCATTTGTCATGACTGGTAAAAATAATAAAAAATTTAAGACATTAATATTGCCATTCAAAATCTAATTTAAGTGGTTAAATCAACCATAATTTGTTTGGTTTTTTCTTTTTGATTAATTTTATTAAAATATCTCTAAAAACCTTTATTTAAAAGGTTTTTAGAGATATTTGAGTATATTGAAAAAAGAGTTAAAAGTAGTATAATTTAATAGTAGGCAAAGCCCAAAATGTTAGTAAATTTAGAGTTAAAAAACATTAGAAAATTTAAAGAAAAAAAAATAAATTTTGATAAAAAAATTGTAATATTTACAGGACATGACGGTTCAGGAAAAACGACAATTCTTGAGTCAATATTTTTTGTGTCTAAACTCAAATCATTCAAAACAAATGAATGAATTAATGTAAAAAATAATTCTAGTAAACAATCCTACATAAAAGCAACATTTATCAATGATAATATTAAAAACATAATTAATATCGATATTGAAGAATCAAAAAAAGCTACTATTAATTCTAATAAAGCAAAAATTAGTGAATTATTAGCAGTGAGTAGACCATTGGTTATTGATTCAAAAATAATGGGATCTTTTAAAAATAATAAGGTGGAAAGAGTAAAATTCGTAGATAGTCTTATATCTTCAAAAGTGAGGGTATTTCCTTCTTTATTAAAAGATTTTCAAAAATTAAAAGTAGCACTTAAAAAAGTTAAAGAAGAAGTAAGGTTTGATCAAACCTTTATAGAATCAATAGCTATGCAATTATCTAAAATTGAAATTGAAATAATGGAAAAAAGAGTTCAATTTAATAATGAGGTGTTAAAAAAATTTGTTGATAATTCTGAAAAGTATATTAATAAAAAACTAAGATTAGTATACAAAAATATTAAAACATCAGAGAATACATATAAGGAGTTGATGAAAACATCTCCAACAACAATTTCTCAAGATGATTTTGATATATATTTAAATCAAGATTCATACACAAAATATGCTTCAGAGGGCGAAATTATATTTGTTTTTTTATTATTAACTATTTCATACATAGAAATAGTTAGAGATGAATTCAATCAAGATTTCCCTTTATTATTAGATGATATATTTTCAGAATTAGATGAATCAAATATTAATGATTTATTAAAAATATTAATTGAAAAAGAAATATGTGCTTTTATAACTACGCCTTCAGTCAAAATAATTGATAACAAATTAAAAATACAAGAAATAAAATTATAAGGAGAAGAAAATGGGAAAACAAAATTATGATGAAAGTTCTATTCAGGTTCTTGAAGGATTAGAAGCCGTTAGAAAAAGACCAGGGATGTATATTGGTAATGTTGATAAAAAGGGGTTACACCATTTAGTGTGAGAGATAGTTGATAATTCAATTGATGAAGTTCTTGCTGGACATGCTAACCATATTGAGGTTACAGTTAACAAAGATGAATCAATAACAGTTAAAGATGATGGACGTGGAATACCTACTTCTATCCACCCTAAAACCGGTATTTCTGCTACTGAAACTGTCTTTACAGTTTTACATGCTGGAGGAAAGTTTGGCGGAGAGAACTCTGGATATAAAGTATCAGGAGGACTTCATGGTGTTGGAGCATCTGTAGTTAATGCTTTATCTGACTGAGTTAAGATTAGTGTATTTAAAAATAATGAAGAACATTTTGTTGAATTTTCTGACGGTGGGGAAAATAATTCTGGATTAAAAGTTATTGGTGGAACTGATAAAACTGGAACTGTCGTTACATTTAAACCTGATTTTGCATTATTTAATGAAGGCATTGATTCATTTGATATTGAACTGATCAAGGAAAAATTAAAAGAAACAGCTTATTTAAATAAAGGTCTTAAAATAATAATTACTGATAACAGACTTGATAAAGATAACAAATGAACATATCAATTTGAAGGAGGAGTTGTTGATTTTGTTAATGATTTAAACAAAGAATATGACAAAATTACTGCCGATGTAATTTCAGGAGAAGGAGAGGTTGATAATATTAGTGTTGAAGTTGCAATGCAATATACAACTTCATACCAACCTAGAATCTTTTCATATGTAAATAACATTTCTACAAATGAGGGAGGGACACATATTCAAGGATTCTTTGATGCTTTAGTTAGAATAATAAATAATTATGCAGAAAAAGTACTTTCCATAAAAGAACAACAAACATTTTCAAGAGAAGATGTTAGAGAAGGTATAACAGCAATTATTTCTGTTAAACACCCAGCCCCAATGTATGAAGGACAAACAAAAAATAAATTTTCAAATGTTGAAACTAGAAAAATAGTTAATAAAATTATTTCTGATAAATTTGAAAACTTTTTATTAGAAAATCCTTCACAAGCAGGACAAATAATTGCAAAAGTTAAACTTGCTGCAAAATCAAGAATAGCAGCCCTTAAAGCAAAGGAATTAACAAGAAGAAAAGATGTGTTAGGTTTTTCTACACTTCCTGGTAAATTGGCTGATGCTACCTCTAAAAACGCAGAAATAACAGAATTATTCATAGTTGAGGGAGATTCAGCTGGAGGTTCTGCCAAAATGGGTAGAGATAGAGAAATACAAGCGATTTTGCCTCTAAGAGGAAAAGTTATCAATTCTGAAAGAGCAAGAATTGATAAATTGTTTGCCAACAATGAAATTACTTCAATGATTACAGCAATTGGGACAGGTATTGGTGAAGAATTTAATATTGAAAAATTAAGATATGGAAAAATAATAATAATGACCGATGCTGATGTTGATGGTTCACATATTAGAACATTGTTATTAACATTCTTCTATAGATACTTTAGAGAACTAATTGATAATGGAAATATATTTATTGCCCAACCACCATTATTTAAAGTATGAAAAGGTAAAGAAGAACATTATGTATATACTGATACTCAGAAAGATGAATTGTTTGAAAAATTAGGAGATGAATTTAGTTCATACTCTGTACAAAGATATAAAGGTCTTGGAGAAATGAATGAAGAACAATTATGAGAAACAACAATGGATCCTGCAAATAGAAAATTATTGGTTGTTGAAATTGAAGATTCTACAAGAGCTGATCTAGTGTTCTCTAATTTAATGGGAGACGTTGTAGAACCAAGAAGGGAGTTTATAGTCAAAAATTCGAGATTTGCGAAACTTGATATATAAAATAGGAAAAATATGAATGAATTTGAAAATAATAATATAGATTTGTCTGAAAATATTAAACCAATAACTATTACTGAAGAAATGGAAGCATCATTTATTGATTATGCGATGTCAGTTATTGTTTCGCGTGCTATCCCAGATGCTAAAGATGGTCTTAAACCAGTTCACAGACGTATTTTATATGCTATGAGCAAACTTGAGATGATACATAGTAAACCATTTAAGAAGTCTGCTAGAGTAGTGGGAGAAGTTATTGCTAAATATCACCCACATGGTGACTCATCAGTTTATGAAGCCATGGTAAGGCTTGCACAGCCCTTTTCAATGAGGTATCCACTTGTTTGAGGACAAGGGAACTTTGGGTCTATAGATGGTGACTCTGCTGCTGCCATGAGGTATACAGAGTCAAGATTACAAAAGATAACAGCATTACTGTTAGATGATATTAAAAGAGATACAGTTGAATTTCAGGAAAATTATGATGGTTCAGAAATTGAACCAGTTGTCCTTCCTTCAAAATTACCAAACTTATTAATGAATGGATCTACAGGAATAGCTGTCGGTATGGCGACTTCTATTCCTCCACATAACATTACAGAAGTTATAAATGCTGCAAAAGCATTATCAAATAATACAGAATTAAATAATATTGATTTAATGGAATTTGTAAAGGGCCCTGATTTTCCAACACATGGAATAATTGTAAATAAGGCTCAAATACCTTCTGCATATCAAACAGGTAGAGGTAGAGTGGTTATAAGATCAAAAGCAACTATTGATTTTGATGAACAAAAATCTCAAGGTGTGATTTATATTACTGAAATTCCATATATGGTTAATAAATCAAACTTAATTCTTAAAATAGCTGATTTAGTTAAAAAGAAACAAATTGAATCAATTTTAGACATTAGAGATGAATCAAATAGAAAAGGAATTAGAGTAGTTATTAAATTGAAAAAAGGATTTATTCCTGAAGTTGAATTAAATAAATTATTTAAACTTTCTCAATTACAAACATCATTTCCAATTAATATGTTGGCACTTATTAATAAAAGACCAGTAACACTAGATCTTAAAACTGCTATTCAAATATATATTGATCATCAAGTTGATATTTTAATAAGAAAAATTAACAACCAACTTTCTAAAGCAGAAGCTAGAAAACATATTCTAAAAGGATTATCAAAAGCATTAAATCATATTGATGCAATTATAGAACTTGTTAAGAAATCTTCTGATAATAAAGAAGCCATTTCATTATTAATAAAAAATTATGAATTTACTGAAAAACAAGCATTAGCTATTTTAGATATGAAAATTCAAAGACTAACAGGACTTGAAAGAAACAACTTACAAGATGAGATAAGTAAATTAGTAATTGATATTACTGAATACAATAAAATTCTTAATTCATCAGATGTTCAAATTGAGAAGATTAATGAAATGTTTGATGAAATACTTTCACAATTTGGAGATGAAAGAAGAACAATAATTTCAGAGGAATCAATAGGTGACATTGAAGATGAAGATCTTATTCCTAGAGAAGATGTTGTTATTACATTGACAAATTCTGGTTATGTTAAAAGAATCCCAGTTGACGAATACCGTGTACAAAATCGTGGCGGAACAGGCTCAAGAGGAGCATCAACAAATGAGGATGATTCTGTTCAAGATATTGTTGTAACAAACACGCACCAAGATTTAATGTTCTTCACCGACAAAGGTAAAGTATATAGAATAAGAGGACATCAAATACCTCAATTAGGTAAAACAGCTAAAGGTTTGCCTGTGATCAATCTTATACAAATTGATAAAACAGACAAGATTAAATCTCTTATCTCTGTTGGATCATACTCTGATTTAGAAATGTTCTTTGTAACTAAGAAGGGTATTGTTAAAAAAACAAACTCAATTGAATTTGAAAGAGTGAATAAAAATGGCAAGGTTGCAATTTCACTTAAACCAGGAGATGAATTGTTAGGTGTGTTCCAAATCCCTAAATTAACAGATACTGAAATATTATTAGGTAATATTAATGGTAAAGCGATTAAATTCCTAGCATCAGATGTAAGAAGCATGGGACGTAATGCTGCTGGTGTTAAAGGAATGAATATAGACGAAGGTTATATCGTTGATTATGCATCATCTAATAATGGTGATTTAGTATTCTCTATGTCAGAAGATGGTTTTGGTAAAATAACTTCTATAGAAGATTATAGATTAACTAAGCGTGGAGCAAAAGGTGTTAAAACAATAAATATTAAGCTTGCCGGTGCCTTAATTGGTCTTAGGTCTGTTTCTGGTGATGAGGATTTAATGATTACAACTGGTAAAGGTACTGTGATTAGGACATCACTTTCTCAATTATCAACTAAAGGTAGAAATACTAAGGGTGTAAAGATTGTTGAAACAAGAGAAAATGAAAGAATTTCATCTATTGAAGTTGTTAAATCATCTAAAAAAATAGAAGAAGATATAGAAAAAACACAAGAGATTAATGTTGAACAATTAAATGATGTTGAAAAAGATACAGTCGTAGAAACTGAGAAAAAACTTCAACAAGAAATTAAGGAAATGACAAGTGAATTTAATATAAATAAAAAAGAAGGTAATGAAGATGATCAATATTAAGGATTTGGTTGAAAGACCTAATTGATATATTAAAAAATTTAGTGATAAAAATTATAATCTTGTAAAAGAAGTAAAAGAAGTCATTGGTATATATTTGGAATATCAAAAAGGATTAACTGTTGAACAAGATTTACGTACTAAACTAAATAAAATTTCAGAAAAAATAAAATCAGATTCATCAGACTCATTGAGAGAAGAAGCTACACTTATTTCAAAAGCTGCAAAAGAGCAAACATCTGAAAATGAAAATTTTAAGAATGAAATTGAAGAAATAGCTTCTCATTTTCCCAATCCTACAGCAGATGAGATTAATGTAGGAGTTGGTAAAACAGATAACATTGTTATTTCAACTCATTTAGATGAGTTGAAGGAACAAACTAATGCTATTCCTCATTGAGATTTTTTAGAGAAAAATAACTTGATTCTTTCTAAAGAAGCAGGATATATTTCGGGGTCGAGACATGTCATATATTCTGGGAAAATGGTTGATCTTGTTAGAGCAGTAGAACAATTTATGCTTGATTCACACAAAGCAGAAGGAATTGAATTAATTGAACCTCCAGTGATAGTAAACAAAAAAGCTCTATTTAATACAGGGCAATTACCAAAATTTGAAGAAGATCTATATAAATTAGATAATAATCAATATTTAATACCTACTGCAGAGGTTCCGTTAACTAATTTGGTGACTGACAGAATACTTAATAGTGAAGAATTACCTATAAGGTTCGCTGCTTTAACTAATTGTTTTAGACAAGAAGCAGGATCGGCTGGAAAAGACACTAGAGGACTAATTAGATTACATCAATTTAGAAAAGTAGAACTTGTTACAATAGGTCATCCATTTAATGAAGAAGTTGACTTTAACAATATGTTAAAACAAACATGCTCTCTTTTAGAAAGTCTTAAATTACCATATAGAATCATTTCTCTTTCTACTGGAGATACATCATTTGCGGCAAAGAAAACCTATGATGTAGAGGTATGAATGCCTGGGACAGGTAATTATAGAGAGGTTTCATCTGTTTCATCAGCAGGAGATTTTCAAGCTAGAAGAATGAATACTAGAATAAAAATCGATGATAAAAAGCAGAATGTTTATACATATAATGGATCTGCATTAGCGATTGAGAGGACAATAGCAGCTATTATAGAAAATTATATTGATGCTAATGGAAAAGTAATAGTTCCTACTGTTCTTAAAAAATATATTTCATTTGAAGAAATTTAATGTTTCACGTGAAACAATTGATATTTTAAGTGCTATAATATTTATGTCGCAACAGTAACCTTGTAACCTGGTCAGGTCAGAAATGAAGCAGCCATATCAAGAAGTGCTGTGTGCGACTTTTGTTTTACTTATCTATAATATAGTTGAGTAAAACAAGAGTAAGGAAAC
The DNA here is from genome assembly GCA_030621645.1 of Mycoplasmataceae bacterium. Classification (GTDB taxonomy): domain Bacteria; phylum Bacillota_I; class Bacilli_A; order Mycoplasmatales; family Hepatoplasmataceae; genus JAUXHI01. The sequence goes on along the minus strand of JAUXHI010000001.1, from coordinate 71,390 downwards.
AATATGTCAAAATCACTTTATATTAAATATAGACCACAAAATTTTAATGATGTAATAGGACAAATAACAATAAAAAAAATTCTTCAAAATTCAATATTAAATGATAAGATTAATCATGCTTATTTAGTATATGGAATAAGGGGTACAGGAAAAACAACTTTAGCTAGAATATTTGCTAAAGCAGTAAATTGTATTAATTTATTGGAAAATGTAGAACCATGTAATGAATGTGGTTCTTGTGTGCAAATATCAAATTCTTCTTCATTAGATGTAATTGAAATAGATGCCGCATCAAACAATGGTGTTGACGAAATAAGAGATATTACTGAAAAGGCTAATTATCTTACAACATCATCAAAATATAAGATATACATCATAGATGAAGTACATATGCTTTCAAAAGCAGCATTTAATGCATTACTTAAAACTCTTGAAGAGCCGCCTAAAAATACTATATTTATATTAGCAACAACAGAAATTAATAAATTACCAGATACCATAGTTTCAAGAACACTAGTGCTTAATTTGGAATCTTTAACAATTAGTAATATTGAAAAGGGTTTAAGAAATATTCTAACCAAAGAGGACATTCCATTTGAAAAAGAAGCATTGGAATATATAGCTAGTGTCTCTGGCGGATCTCTTAGGGATGCAATTTCATTCCTTGAAATGATATTGCTTTCAACAAATAACGTTACTAAAAATGAAGTTATTACTTTATTAGGACTTATTGATTATGACGAAGTGAAGAAAAATATTATTTTATCACCTGTTAAATTAATTGATAAAATTGATAACGATGATAAAGATCCTAGAAAAACTCTTTATATGTTAATTAATGTAGTGACAAACATAGTAAAAGAAGGAAGAAGTGATCTAAATATATTGCTAACTGATTTACTTGATATATTACTAACTCTTAAAGATCCTTCATTAATAAAAATAGCTCTTAAATCAACTATTGTTAAATGAATGTCAACTCACATGATAACTGCTGATGTTCCACGTGAAACAATTGTAGAAGCTGTTGAGAAAAACTTTACAGAAGAAACTGACTTACTTAATACTAAGGAGCTTGAATTAGTTAATCTTAAAACTGAAGAAGTAAAATTTGCAGATGATCTTATTAAAAGAAAAAAATTAAAAGAAAAAAATGTTATTGTTGACCATGAGCAAAAAACTGAAGAAAAAAATAATACTGCTGAAGAGAAAACAAATATTGAGCCTTTAGTCAAAGAAGCAATAATTATTGAAAAAGTGTTAACTACTGATATAGAAAAACAAGTTGAAATAGATGACTCTTTTATAGTTGAAGAAAATAATAAAATAACTGATTATGTAAATGCAAAACATTATATATCAGTGTTGTTTGAATGGGACGATATTATATTTAATTCAGTTAAAGAAAGATGAAATTATATTGAACAATATCAAAGTAAAACAATATGAAAAAAATATGTTTCTATTTTACATGAAACAGAAGTGCTTGCTGCTTCTTCAAAGGTCATTATTTTAGGATTTTCTTCTGTACATAATTATGAAAATTTTAAAGAAGTATCTTTAGAACCAAAGTTACTGAAATTTATTAAAGAATTAACTGGTAGGTCAGCATATGTACTTCCAGTTATGCCAGAACAATGAAAAAAGATAGTAATTGGACACAAACAACTTGCTAATCAAGATAATATTATTAATATTGAAATTGACATACCTGAAATTGAAATAGAAACTAATGAAGAAAAAACATTAAAAGATTTGTTTGGCGAAAAAGTGGAGTATAAACAATAATGAATATATTTAAATTAATTAATCTTTTTGAAAATATTCCAGGGATTAGTAAAAAATTAGCTCAAAAACTTGCACTTAAAATCATAGATAATGATGAAGTCAAAAGTGATTTAGAATTAATTATTAATGAAGCAAATAAGTTTAAATATTGTAACATTTGTGGTTTAATTTTTATGAAAGAAAACAATTGTATCAATTGTGGGAAAAACACAGAAAAGCTATATGTATTTGAAAATCAATTAAATCTACTTTCTATAGAAAGTAAGACCAATCTAGAAGGTGAAAAATTTGTTATTGGATTTGAATCGAAAAAAGATTTTTTAGATTTTGATAAAGTGTCACATATGATTGAAAGAATAAATATATTTGTTAAAAATAAGCAAATTAAAGAAATGATATTTATGTTATCTCCTTCAATAGAAACAGAAATAATAATTAAAGTTATAACTGAAAAACTTGCTAATAGTTTTAACAATATTGTTTATTCAAAATTATCAGCTGGAGTACCTTTTGGTGGGTCAGTTGAGCATTCAGATGAAATTACTATAAGAAAGGCAGTGGAAAAGCGTGAAAAATTTTAACAAATTCATAACATTTGAGGGTGGAGAAGGAGTAGGTAAATCAACAGTTATAAAAATTGTTGGTGAAAAATTAAAAGCTCTTAATTTTAATACTTTAATTACTAGAGAACCTGGAGGAAAAGATTTACCCTTTTCAGAAGAGATTAGAAAAATAATAATGGAATTCAATAATATTGATTTGTTAACTGAATTTTTACTTTTTTCAGCCTCAAGAAGAGAACACATGACAAAACTTATAATTCCTTCACTAAATGAAGGAAAAATAGTTTTATGTGACAGATTCATTGATTCATCATTAGTGTATCAAGGTCTAGCAAAAGGATTAGATGTCAACACAATCAATACTGTTAATAAAATGACTATTGGTGAATATGAACCAATAATGACTTTTATTTTTGATGTTGATCCTGAAATAGCAGTCAAGAGAATTATTGATGCGTCAAGAGGCACAAATAGATTTGATAATGAAAGTATTGATTTTCATAAATTAATTTGAAAAGGCTACCAAAGTTTATTAAGGAATGATCAAGAAAAATATATTAATATTGATGCATCTAAAACACACAAACATATAGCCAATGAAATAGTTGAAATAATAATTGAAAGATTAAATTTAAATGATCAAACTAATTAGAAATTTTGAAACAAAAAAAGAAAAGGAACAAGAGTTACATTTGCTTGAAACAAACAATATTGATCTTTTTTTTAGTATTGAACAAAAAATTGAAGAAATTGATCAATGATCAATTAAAGCAGTAAGAAAATTAATGAACAATATTTCACATCATAATGACATGATTTTCTATTATAAGAAATGAAATAAGACAATAGATGAAATTAGCAAAAGCCCTAACATTGAAATCATAGATTATGATTTTGTTTTCAATGATGATTTTATTACTCTTCTTAAAACTTCTGATGTTTTTAAATTAAGGAAAACAATTGATGAAATGAGTGATCAAGAAATATGTTCAGCTATTTTGTCAATATTTACAATAATAAGGCATAAAGAAAATTTATTTAAACAAATAAATAATGCAATAAATACAAATATTACAACTTCAAAGAAATTACTTAACTTATTTGTTTTTAAGTATATTATGGAAAAGGTGAGTTAAATGGGAAAAGTTTACATAGTTCCTACTCCAATAGGCAACATAGATGATTTAAGTAAAAGAGCAATTGATATTTTGTCAAAAGTTGAATCAATATATGCAGAAGACACAAGACACAGCAAACATTTTTTAGACACTTATTCAATCAAAAATAAATTACTTTCATTACATAAATTTAACGAAAGTGAAAGAGAAGAAAAAATATTAAGTGACTTAGTGTTAGGTGATATTGCAATTATTTCTGATGCAGGAACACCAACAATTTCAGATCCTGGACAATTTATTATTAAAAAATTAATAGAACACGATATTGAAATAGTGGCCTTACCAGGCGCTACTGCAATAACTACTGCTCTTTCGTCATCGGGTTTGATATATAAGACATTTATGTTTTCTGGCTTTGCAGAAAAAACAAAGAAAAAATTGGAAAAACAAATTATTTCCGCGGGGGAAAGTGATGTATTAGTTTTGTATGAGGTGTCAACAAGAATAAATAAAACTCTGCAAAACCTTTTTGAGATTATAGGAAATGCTGAAGTTGTCATTTCTAAAGAATTAACAAAAAAATTTGAAGAGATAACAAGGGGAAATATTTCAGATGTTTCAAACAAAACATATAAAGGGGAGATAGTTTTATTAATTAATTTGAAAACTGCTAATTTGGTTCAAGAGATTGATAAGATGATATTTGATTTAAAAGAGGAAGGCATGACTGACAAATCAATAGCAACATTTCTTTCCAAACACACTAACAAAACAAAAAATGATATATATAATAAATTAAAAAATAAACCTATTTTTTAATTTATTATTGATATTCCAATATTATTAAGTCCCATTAAAGTGAAACCAACAATAAGGGCTGGAATTATATTTAAGAAACGCATTACCATTGAAGTTTTTACATCAACAGCAATTAAAGCAAATGCTGCATCTCCGTCTTGGTTTATTGAATTACCTGCAAGGGCTGATAAGTTAACTGTTCCTGTAGACAAGAAGAAATTTGCCAGTGCAATTTGAGGCCCACATCCAGGGATCATACCAACAGCTATAGCAATTAAGATAGTTATTGATCCACCAGCAAAGTTAAATAATGATTCAATTGAATCGCCCATGTAAAAATATAATACTTCGAACGAGAACAATCCAATGAATACTCATACAACTATTCTTACTAGATTAACAAATACATCATGAAAAAGTTGATTTATATTTTCCTTATTATTTTTAGAAATAGCTATTGCTGAATTTTTAATTATTTCATCTTCATGTCCTTCAATATGGATATAAGAACCATAATTTGGAATATATAGTCTGTTCATAAATGATTTAATTAAGTAGAAACAAATCATAGTCATTGTGGCTACAAAACCAATTCAATTACTAATCAATAATCATAATGACAATGTGTTTTCTCATGCAGGAACCAGATTCATTATTGTACTTGGAAATAAGAATATACCAGCACTAAATAAAAACAGCGGTCCTATTTTTTCATCCAGTACATTAAATCAAGATGGCATTAAAGCTCTTTCTTTATCATGGATAGTTTGAAATTCTTTTTTAGCGAATTTATTTTTAGAATTTTTAATATTTGTTTCTAACTTCATACCTATTCCTGATATTTGTAGAGCATAACCAAAAATAATTGCTGTAATAAAACTTATTCACATCAAATGGAGGAATACTTCAGGATTTTTAGATAGTATAACAAAGGCGGCATCACCAAATGTGGCTATAAAAGATGCAGTTAGTGCTGATAGAGAAACATTTCCTTTTTTATATAATGGGACAAGTAATAATGGTCCCCCACATCCAGGGATTAAACCAAGAATAGCAGCATTAAAAACTTGAGATTTTTTAGATTTTTTTATTCAATTATAAAGACCATCTTTTATGAAAAAATTTATTAACTCAAATATAAAAAGAGAAACAATAACTCAAGTCATTACATCAATAAATGTGCCTGCTCCAGTAGTAAAAAATGTATCTCAATTCATTACCAATATTCTACTATAATTATTAATGAAATGAATAAAAAGTTTTTTGTGACAACCCCAATATATTACCCCAACGATAACCTTCATATAGGACATGCTTACACTACTATTCTTGCAGATTATATTGTAAGATATAAGAAACTAAAAGGTTATGACGTTTTCTTTTTGACTGGTTCAGATGAACATGGACAAAAAATAGATGATAATGCAAAACTAAAAGGAGAAGACACGCTAACTTTTGTTACAAAGAAAATTAATAATTTTAAATACTTATGAGAAAAATTAGGTATTGATTATGATAAATTTATTAGAACCACTGATAAAGAACATGAAACATTTGTTGCAAATACATTTGTTAAATTCCAAAAAGATAATTTAATTTATAAAGATGATTATGAAGGTTGATATTGTAAATCAGATGAAGCATTCTTCACTGAGACAATGTTAAATGAAGAACATAAATGTCCGACTTGTGGCAAAGAAGTTTTTTTATTAAAGGAAGAATCATATTTTTTAAAAATAGCTGAATTTAAAGATTGAATTAAGAAAACATTGGAAGAAGGAGAAATACTCTTTCCAAAAAACAGAGTTAATGAATTGATTAATAATTTTGTTAACAATTTAAAAGATTTATCAATTACAAGAACTTCTTTTACTTGAGGAATACCAGTAATTGGTGATGAAAAACACATAATTTATGTTTGAATGGATGCTCTTCTGAATTATATTTCGGCTTTAACATATCCAGATTCAAAGTGAACACCAGATGAAGTATGATCAAAAAATTCAAATGTTGAGATATTACAACTTGTTGGAAAAGAAATAACTAGGTTTCATTCAATTTATTGACCAATTATGTTAAATATGTTAAATTACAGAAAGCCTAGAGTTTTAGCTCATGGATGATTAGTAACTGATGATGATGTAAAAATATCAAAATCTCTTGGTAATGTTGTTAACCCACTTACTTTGATTGAGTTATATGGCAGAGATTCTTTGCGGTTTTATTTAATTAATAATATAGTTACAGGAGAAGATGGTAAATTTTCAGAACAATTATTAGTGGAAAATACTAATGGTATTCTTGTTAATAAATTTTCAAATCTTGTTTCTAGAACTGATGGAATGGTTAAAAAATATTTTAATGGTATTGTTCCTTCAAGAGGGAAAATTCTATTAGACGATGAAACATTCTATGCTGAATTAATTACAATACAAAATAAATTTGACAAAGAAATTATGGCATTTAAATTTTCTAACTCTACAAAAACATTGGTAGCTTTTATAGAAGCAGTAAATGATTACATTGACAAAACTGCTCCATGAAAAATTACAGATCAAGAGAGATTGGGAACTGTTCTTAATATTCTAATATCATCAATATTTAAATCTGCAGTGATGTTATCTCCAGTGTTAGTTGATTCATCTGAAAAAATAAGTGTATGATTAAAAACTCCATTAGACTTTAAATTTTATGACAAAGACTTCGTAGGATATACATTACTTAATATAGGATATCTTTTTAGTAGAATAGAATATGAAAAATAATTATGACGTAATAGTTGTTGGTGCTGGACATGCAGGTGTCGAAGCAGCAAATATTTCAGATAAATTAAATCAAGCAACGGCATTAATATCTTTTTCAGAAAAAGATATTGCGTCATTACCATGTAATGTTTCAATTGGTGGATCTGCAAAAGGAATAGTTGTTAAGGAGATATTTGCTCTTGGCGGATTAATGCCTTTAGCTGCTGATGAGACTCAACTACAAACCAAAATATTAAATCAATCTAAAGGCCCTGCCGTTAGAGCTTTAAGAGCACAAATAGATAAGGTAAAATACCCAAAATTTATCACAAACTATATTAAAACAAAAACAGATATTGATTTAATAGAAGCAGAAGTTACTTCGTTAATTATAAATAATAATGAAGTTAATGGTGTGATTCTAAGTGATGGAACTGAAATTTTTGCAAAGAAAACAATTATTGCAGCAGGGACATTCTTAAGAGCAAAAACAATGAAAGGGATGAATGTTATTTCAGAAGGTCCAGATGGCAAGAAAACCAACGAAACAATTTCACAACAGTTAGAAAATCTTGATATTAATCTTAAGAGATTGAAAACTGGAACTCCGCCTAGAATCATAACCAGTTCTATTAATTTTGAAAAAATGCAAGAAGTGCCAGGTTCATATGAACCAATTTATTTCACTGAAAATCTTGAAATTAAAAAATGTTTCCAAAATATTTCAGCTTATCTTGCATATACTAATATTAAAACTCATAATGTAATAAATAATAATATTGAAAAATCATATTTATATTCTGAGGAAATAACAGGAACAGGTCCAAGATATTGTCCATCTATTGAAGATAAAGTTAAAAGATTTGCTGACAAAAGTAGACATCAAATATTTTTAGAAATTGAATCTGAAGAATTAGACACAACCTATTTAGCGGGCGTTTCTTCATCTATGCCCAAAGAAGTTCAAGAGTCACTTATAAAAACAATATCTGGTTTCGAAAATGCAATATTCGAAAAATATGCATATGCTATTGAGTATGATGTTATAGATCCGAAACAATTACAACAAACTCTAGAACTTAAAAAATTAAAGAATTTATATTTTGCTGGTCAAATAAATGGAACATCAGGTTATGAAGAAGCGGCAGCACAAGGCTTGGTGGCTGGTGTAAATGTAGTTAATTCCATTGAAAATAGAAAACAATTTATTCTTGATAGAAATGAATCATATATAGGAGTACTGATAGATGACATTACTACTAAAGGAATAACTGATCCATATAGATTACTTACTTCTCGTGCTGAATATAGATTGCTTTTGAGAAATGATAATGCCGTTGAAAGATTACATGAAAAAGCATATATTAACAACTTAATTTCTAAAGAAAGATATACAGAAATAAGGACAAGATTAAAAAATATTGAAATGATTAAAAAATCTCTATGAGATGTTAGGTTTAAAAAATCATTAAAAGATTTTATGGACTTATTAATAGAAAAAGATATTGATATCAATGTAGAATCAATACCTGCAATTGATATCTTAAAAAGACCAGAATTTTCAATTGAAGAATTAGATAAAATGTTAATTGATGAATTACCATTATATGCTCAACTTTCAGAAATTGAAAAACAAAAACTGAGCATTGAAATTAAATTTGAAGGTTATATAAATAAACAAGAAAGAGAAGTTCTAAAATATAAGAGGCTTCAAAATCTTGAATTAGGTAATAATTTTGATTATGCAAATATTAATAACCTTGCTCTTGAAGCTAGAGAAAAACTTGCAAACTTCAAACCTTTAACAGTATATCAAGCATCAAGAATTTCAGGCGTGAACCCTTCTGATATAATAATATTAATACAATATGTAAATGCAAAGGAAAAATAAAATGAAAAATTTAATTAAAGAATACAATTTAAGTGAAATACAATATGACTTGCTTGACAAGTTAATTAATCTTGCGTTAGAATATAATCAACATACAAACATAACTGCAATTAAAACAAAAAAAGAATTTTGAGATAGACAAATAGCTGATTCATTGATAGTGTTTAAAACACAGAATTTAAGAGACAAAAACATTTTAGATGTAGGTACTGGTGGAGGATTTCCAGGATTAGTTCTTGCAATTGCTGTTCCTGGTTCCGACTTTACATTATTAGATTCAAATAACAAAAAAACAAACTTTATTACTCATGCTATTGCCAAACTAAATTTAAAAAATGTTGAAGTTATAATGGGAAGAATTGAAGAAATGACTGAAGATTTTTGAGAAGAGTTTGATATAACAGTTTCAAGAGCAGTTGCTCCATTAAATATTCTTTTGGAATTAACTGCATATACAGTTTGCGTTGGGGGAAAACTAATTTTATGGAAAGGTTCTAATTTAGATGATGAAATTCCTCTAGAATGAAGTTCTATTAAACCCCTTGGCATTGTTAAAGATAAAAGAATGCAATATAACCTAGAAGATAAAATAGAAAGAAATTTAATTGTGTTCCAAAAAATAGATTCAACAAATAAAGAATATCCTAGAGAGTATGTACAAATCAAATCAAATCCCATTTATTAAAAACACTAAATTATAGTGTTTTTTTGTGAAACATTATGTTCCACAAGACAAGAGATTGGTATAATATAAATAATGAAAAAAATAGCAATCACAAATCAAAAAGGTGGGGTAGGAAAAACTACTACCGCTATGAATCTCTCAGCTGGATTAGGACTTGTAGATAAAAAAATACTATTAGTTGATCTTGATGCCCAAGCTAATTCAACAACAGGGTTGGGAATAGAAAAAGACGATATAAAACTTGATGTTTTTGATGTATTAGTTAATAACACAGACATAAACAAAGTGATTGTAAAAACATCTGCAAAAAATGTTGACTTAATTCCTTCCTCTATAAGTTTAGCTGGAGCAGAAATATATCTTTCAAATAAGAATAATAAATCAGAAAAATTATTTGAAGAAAGATTTAAAAAGATAAAAAATAAATATGATTATATAATTATGGATTGTCCACCATCACTAGGCTTAATTAATAGACATGCATTAACATATGCTGATGAAGTCATAATTCCAATTCAAGCAGAGTATTATGCACTTGAAGGATTGACACAATTACTATCAACAATATCATTAGTAAAAAAAATGTTTAATTCTAAGTTGATTATAGGTGGAATATTACTAACAATGTTTGATAATAGAACAAATTTGGCTAGTGAAGTAGAAGCAGAAGTTAAAAAATTCTTTAAAGAAAAGGTTTTTAAAATTAAAATACCAAGAAACATATCTTTAGCAGAGTCGCCATCAACTGGTTTATCAATCTTTGATTACCAAAAAACTTCAAAAGGTGCAATTGCATATGAAAACTTAACTAAGGAAGTATTAAAAGATTAAAAAATGGCAACAACAAAAACAAATAAAAAAACAACAAAAATAATAAACAGAAAAAAAGCTTTAACAAAAGGATTAGATGAAATATTTGGAGAAGATATTTTAAAAGTTATTAATGATGTACAAGCGACAACAAAATCTTCTCCCGAGGAGGAGATTTCTGAAAATAGTGTACAAATTTTAAAAATAGCAAAAATAGTACCTAACCCCCATCAACCAAGAAGGGTTTTTGATAAGGAAAAATTAAAAGAATTATCAAATTCAATAAAAGAAAATGGATTATTAACACCTATTGTAGTTAAAAAATCTAAAACAGGAACATACTATATAGTTGCTGGAGAAAGAAGATATAGATCTTCAAAATTAGCAAACAAAGCCACTATAAAAGCTATCGTTATAGATGTTTCTGATAGAAAGATGCAAGAACTTGCATTGATTGAAAATATTCAAAGGGAAGATTTAAACCCCATTGAAGAAGCAGTTGCTGTTAAACAATTAATTGATGATTATAAAATGACTCATGAACAAGCTTCAAAAATACTAGGGAAGTCTAGAGTTTATATTACTAACTCATTAAGACTATTAAAATTAGAAAGTAGAATTATTGATTCTGTTCTTTCTGGCAACTTAACATTTGGTCATGCCAAGCCTCTTATATCACTTGAACAAAAAAATGCTAGAACATTATTTGAGAGAATACTTAGTGAAGGTTTAACAGTTAGAGAAGTTGAGAATATTGCACGCGGTTATAAATTAAGTGAGTTTAGAAAAGGCGCAACTAAAAAGAAACCAATAAGAAAATCTGCTGCTTTAGAAAATGCAGAAGACTTACTAAGAAATAAAGTAAAAACCAAAGTAGAAATTACTGATAGAAAAATAATAATAAAATATAAAGGAAATGAGCAATTAAATAGAATTCTAGGAAGAATTGATGCTTTAGAAAAGTAAAAGATGTTAAAGATAGGAATAGTTGGTTTGCCTAATGTAGGTAAATCAACATTATTTAATGCAATAACAAATTCAGAAATTAAAGCAGAAAATTACCCATTTGCTACCATTGAACCAAACATAGGAGTAGTAGAAATTAAGGACAAGAGAGTGGATCTCCTTGCCTCTATTTATAGTTCTTCTAAAAAAATTTATAATCAAATAACTTTTGTTGATGTTGCCGGATTGGTAAAGGGTGCCTCCAAAGGCGAAGGACTTGGTAACCAGTTTCTAGCAAATATTAGGGAAGTAGATGCAATATTGCATGTTGTTAGGTTTTTTAATAATAGTGATATTGTTCATGTAGAAGGTGGAGTAGATCCAATTAGGGATATCGAAACTATAAACATTGAATTAATATTATCTGATATTGAGCAAACAAATAGATGACTACAAAAAAATGAAAGAAGAATTCTTTCCAGTAATGGGGATAAAAATGAACTGGAAATTATTAGAAAGATTCATGCTCATTTAATTAGTGCACAGAAATTAAGTTCATTACAAATTACAGATAAGGAAATGGAATTTGTAACTCTTTTTAATTTTTTAACATTAAAACCTATAATCTTTTTAGGTAATGTTGCAGAAGAAAACATTAATATAAAAACTTCAAAGGAAATAGAAGAAGTTAGAAAAGTTGCTGAAATAGAAAATTCACAATTAATAATTATTTCTGCACAAATAGAATATGAAATTTCTAAGTTAGATGATAAATCACAAAAAGAATTTTTAGATTCATTGGGTATGGAAGAAACTGGATTAAACAAAGTATCAAGTTCTGCATTTTCAATTCTTGGTCTTGAGACATACTTTACTGTAGGACCACAAGAAACACATGCTTGAGCTTTTAAAAAGAATATGACTGCCTCTGAGGCATCTGGTATCATACATACCGATTTTGAAAAAGGATTTATAAAAGCAGAAATTTTTAACATTATTGATTTGGAAGAATATATGTCAGAACAAGCAGTTAAAGATGCTGGAAAAATCAGATTAGAAGGAAAGAGTTACATCATGAAAGATGGTGACATTGTCCATTTTAGATTTAACACTTAAAAGGTTATAATAGAATTATGGAAAGCAATAAAGTAAGGACTAGATATGCTCCTTCCCCAACAGGAAATTTACACATTGGTGGTGCTAGAACTGCTCTTTTTGCATATTTACATGCTAAATCTAAAAACGGGGAGTTTCTTTTAAGATTAGAGGATACTGACACAGAAAGAAATTTAGAATATGGAGAAAAAAACCAAATGGATACCTTAGAGTGATTGGGGATTATTCCTGATTATAGTCCAATAAATCCAGATGAAACTGGTTCTTTTAGACAATCAGAAAGATTGGAAATTTATGAAGAAAAAGTTAAGGAACTTTTGAACAATGGTAATGCATATTTATCATGACATACACCAGAAGATTTAGAAGCAGAGTTAGAAAAACAATCTGCAGCTGGTAAGGAAAACCCAAGAATAACAAATGATTTTTTAAGATATATAACACCAAAAGAAAACGCAAAGCCTTCAGTTAGAATAAAAGTTCCTGATGATGAAATTTATGAATGAGATGATGGAGTAAGAGGAAAGATGTCAGTTCCTTCTTCTGCAATTATTGATTGAGTAATACAAAAATCAAATGGAATACCAACATATAATTTTGCAAATGTTGTAGATGATCATTTAATGAAAATTACAGATGTCCACAGAGGCGAAGAACATATATCAAATACTCCAAAGCAAATTCAATTATATAAATTGTTTGGATGAGAAATACCAAAGTTCTATCATTTAACAATAATAATAAATGATGATGGAAAAAAACTTTCAAAAAGAGATGAATCAGTACTTCAATTTATTCATTTATATAAAGAAAGGGGATATTTATCAGAAGCAGTTTTTAATTTCCTATCGCTTTTAGGTTGATCGCCAGGTGGGGTAAATTTAGAAAACGAAATATTTTCGCATAGTGAACTTATAAATATTTTTGATATTAAGAGATTTTCAAAAGCCCCTTCTAAATTTGATGTAAAAAAATTACAGTGAACTAATAATCAATATATTCAAAAATTAAACAAAAATGATATTTATGAATTTTTAAATAAATTTGTTGAAGAGGTTAATCTTTCTGAAGAACAAAAAGCAATTATTTTTGAATCATTCCAACCAGGAATTCATGAAGGAATTGAAATAATTAATTTGATTAAATTATTCATAGAAGAACCTGAAGCCATTGATGAGTTTAAAGATTCACTAAGAGACTCAAAAAAATTACTAGTTGAAATATATTCAAAACTAGATGATTTGGAAAATTGAACTTCTGAAGAAATTAAACAAATAATTAATAATACTGGAAAAGATATGGAAATAAAAGGAACGCAACTTCATTTTCCAATAAGAATGGCCATCACATTAAAAGCACATGGTCCTGAATTGTCTAAAATTATGGAAATATTTGGCAAGGGAAAATCATTAGAAAGGTTAAAAATATATGAAACATTATAAATACATAACAGATGCAATATATGGAGGTATATCAATAAAGGATGAACTAATATTTGATCTTTATAATAGTAGAGAATTTCAAAGATTAGGTAGAATCAAACATTTAGGTGTATCAGATTTTATTTACCCAGCAGCAACACACACAAGGTTGTCACACTCATTAGGAGTTTATTATCTGGCCTATAAAGTACTAGAAAACTTGAATCCCGAAACCTCTTTATCTACAAGAAGAGCTATACTTTCAGCTGCGCTTTTACATGATGTTGGACATGGTCCTCTTTCTCATAATTTTGAAAAAGTTTCAAAAATAAATCATGAATTATTTACTGTTAAGATTATTCAAGATCAAAATACAGAAGTGGCAAAGGCTTTTTCAAAAAATGACCCTCAAGCTGCAATTGAAACTGTACAAATCATAAATGGTGAACATGAACTGGATTGAGCGAATAAACTTATTTCTTCAGAAGTTGATTTAGATAGAATGGATTATTTAAACAGAGATGCTACTTTTACAGGAACAACATTTGGTTGTATAGATTGAAAGTTTATTACAAAAAATATGGTCTTGCATAATGAGAAACTGGTTTATTCTCAAAAGGCACTTCCTGCACTAGAAGAAATGTTATTGGGGAGATTTCATATGAATGAAGCCATTTATCATAATTATAAAAACGAATCATTTGCACAATTAACTCCATTCTTTTTTAATAGATTAACAGAATTAGATGAGGAAGGAAAATTGTGTGAAGAAATGTCAAGTAAATTAAGAAAAGTTAATAGTGGTGATATATCATTAGAAGACTTTCAATCAATGGATGACAGTTACATTTTAAGTCTATTTAACAAAGCAATTTTTAGTGAAGATGAATTATTATCTAAAATTGCTAGAGCATTTCTTAATAGAAAACCACTTAAAATAATTTCGGGTTCTGAAGCAGAAATTAAAAAATGAGCATCTTCACAAGAGCGGTCTTTAAAAGACATAACATGAAATGTTTTCATTATTAAAGAAGGATGAAAATTTTATGAAAATGACCCTGAAAAAGAATTTTATATAAAAGATTTTGAAGGCAATGTAAAACCTGGTTCAGAAGTATCATTAATAATCAAAAAATTAGGTGATCAAAAAAGATTATATGAAGAACCATTGGTGGGGGTTGAGGTAAAATAATGAAATTAGAATTTATAGAACAAATAGAAAATAAACTTTCAAATATATTGGAAGACAACTCAATAGAAATAATCAGAAGTAAAAATTCTGATTTTGGTGATTACTCATTAAACTTAGCATTGAAATTATCTAAAATTAAAAATAAAAATCCTATGGATATAGCTGAAGATATAAAAGAGTCTATAAGTGATATTGAGATTTTTACTGATGTTAATGTAACTAAACCTGGGTTTGTTAACTTTAAATTAAAGAATAATTTTTTAATTAATTCAGTTAATAAATTTAAAGATGAAACATTCAAGCCTGATTTCAAAATTGACAAAAAGAAAATAAATTATGAATTTATTTCAGCAAATCCAACAGGAGATCTTCATATCGGGCATTTAAGAAATGCTGTAGTTGGGGATATAATTTCAAATTTATTAACATACATAGGAAATATTGTTGATAGAGAATATTGAATTAATGATTCCGGAAACCAAATAACAACAATGGCAGAATCAGTTTACTTTTATCTTGCTCCATTACTGGGAAAAGAATGTGATCTTGAAAAAGAAAATGTTGGTTATCACGGTGTAGAAATTATTGCCTATGCAAAAGAGTTGGCACAAGATAGTAAAGAGCAATTTCTAGAATTGACTCAGCAGGGATCAATACTTAAACTTTCTGACATAGGGGTTAAGCATTTCTTGCAAAGAATAAAAGATTTATTACTTAAAATCAAAGTTAAAGAATTTAGATATTGAACATCTGAAAAAGAAATGATTGAATCTGGGAAGACAACATCAGCGATTAATAAATTAGAAGATGCAGGAGCACTATATATTGAAGACGGTGCAAAATGATTAAAAACTAAAGTATTTGGTGATGATAAAGATAGAGTGCTTATTAAAAGAAATGGTGATTTCACATATATGACTAGTGATGTTGCTAACCATATTCAAAAATATGGAAGAGGATATGACCAAATGATTAATTTGTGAGGGAAAGACCATTACGGATATCAGACAAGAATATTAGCATCAATGTGACATCTTAAAAATGATCCTGATAAATTAAAAACAGATTTTATCAATATGGTTCAAATTGAAGATAAAGGCGAGAAAGTCAAAATGTCAAAAAGGGCAGGGACTTCATTAAGAATAAAAGACATTCTTGAATCTCTCCCTGTTGATGTAGCAAGATATTTTATAATTTCAAAATCAAAGGAACAGAACCTATCTATTAATATTAATGAAATAAGAGAACAACATCAAGATAATCCATATTTTTATGTACAGTATGCACATGCTAGAGCAAATCAACTTGTCAATAAATATAAGCAAGAAGTTGGAGCGATAAATATTAAAGCTGAAATAAATATTAGTCTTACTCAAGAAAGAGATTTATTGAAAAAAATATTTGAATTTGGTGATGTTGTTATTCAAGCTTCAAAGGATAGAGAACCATTTATTTTAGTTTCATATATCAAAGAGTTAGCACAAGCCTTTAATTCTTTCTATGGAGCAGGTAGAATCATTGGTGAAGAAAAAGCAATAGCCGAAAGCAGAATTCAAATAACTATATTAACAATGAATGTTATGAAAAGAATATTTAAATTAATTGGAATAGAACCAATAGAAAAAATGTAAAATTATATTATGATAGCAGTAAAAGATGTATTAGTTTTCTTAAAGAAAAATGGAGCAACTCCATTTGATAAGATATGAAAATCAGTAAAATTAGATGTTATTGAAGGAATGTCAACAGACTTAAATGATGAAAACTCACTTAAAGCTGATTTACATTTATCAATGACATCAGATTCAAGAATCATTATGGTGGGCAAAAACATTTGAGACCTAGCCAATTCATATTCTCATGAAGAAAAGAAACAAATATCAGAAAAAGTTTTAGGGGAAGAACTCGAAAAAGTTACTCTTACTGAAAATGACACACACGAAATAAAATTAGAAATCGAAACAATTATCAAGGAGGGGAATGATGATTATTAACAAATTAGTAAATACTAAAAAAATGCTTATTGATGCAAAGAATGGCAAATATGCTGTTCCTCAATTCAATATAAATAATTTAGAGTGAGCAAAAGTTGTTCTTGAATTAGTGCAAGAAGAAAAATCTCCAGTAATACTTGGAGTATCAGAAGGTGCGGCTAAGTATATGGGTGGGTATTCAACTATAGTTGGAATGGTTAATGGTTTAATTGGGGAATTAAACATTACAGTTCCAGTTGCTTTACATTTAGATCATGGTACAACGGTGGAATCAACTATGGCAGCAATTGATGCTGGTTTCTCATCTGTTATGTATGATGGTTCACGTCATACAATAGAACAAAATGTTAAAGAGACTAAAGAAGTGGTTGAATATGCAAAAACAAAAGATGTTTCAGTTGAAGCAGAAGTTGGGACAGTTGGTGGTGAAGAAGATGGGATAGTTGGTGGTATAAATTATGCCTCTCTATCTGATGTGGAAGCAATGGCAACAACTGGTATTGATTCACTAGCGGCCTCACTTGGTTCTGTTCATGGACATTATCAAGGAGAGCCCGATCTTCAATTTGACTTAATGAATGAATATTCTGTAAAAATCAGATTGCCATTAGTTTTACATGGCGGTACAGGAATTCCTGATGATATGGTTAGGAAAGCTATTGAAGCCGGTGAAGCAAAAATAAATGTGAATACTGAACTTCAAACTTCATTCACTAAAGGTGTTAGAAGATATATTGAAGAAGAGAAAGATAAATTTGGTACAGGATACGACCCTAGAAAAGTATTAGGAACATATGCATGACCAGAAATTAAAAAAGCAGCAAAATTAAAAGTTGAATTATTTGGTTCAAAAAATAAAGGCTAATAGCCTTTATTTATACAAAATTGATTATAATAAATTTACCTTCTTAGAAATAGAGAAAAAATGAAAAAAGATATACAACCTAAACTAAACAAAGTAACAGTGCAATGTATTACATGTGGTACAACATTTGACACACATTCAACTATTGATGAAATAAAAATTGATACTTGCTCAATGTGTCATCCATTTTATACAGGTAAAATGACAGGTTCTTCAAATGCTGGTAGAATTAAGAGATTTAATGATAGATTCAGTGCTGCTGAAATTAAAGAAGTCAAGAAAGCTGAACTAGCAAAAGAAGAAGACATAGAAACCACTGAAGAATCAAAAAATATTGAAGCTGAAGCAGTTGTTGAAGAAGAAAAATAATATTTTAAGAAAAGAGAAGATTTCTCTCTTTTTTATTATCCAAAACACTTTCAGACATATAATTGAATTATGATAATTAGAAAACCATTCATTCATATGATTGTAGGACCAATGTATGCTGCGAAGTCACACATGTTAATCAACGAATATAACAAGTACAATGCTAAGTTTGATGATTTTTCTTCAACTGTTCTTGTTGTTAAACCAAAAATTGATACAAGAAATAAAGGTGTTGTACATTCTAGATCAGCAGGAGAAATTTTAGCTTATTCAATAGAAAATTTTTCTGATATTAAAAATTTATTAACTAACAAAACAAAATACATATTTGTAGATGAATTTAATTTTTTTGATTCCGATATGGTTAAAGTTATGAAAGAGCTTAATTCAAAGGGCGTATCTATTATTGTTTCTGGTCTTAATTTGGATTTTAAAAGAATTCCATTTGACAGGTTTAATGAATTAAAAGAAATCGCTACCTGCGTAACTCTCACAACAGCAGTATGTTACACATGTGGAAAAATAGCATTGTATTCAAGAAGAGAACAAAAAGATGCATCTAATGAAAAAAATGATTCTCAAATTGCCATTGAAAACGATGATGTTAAATATTATTCTTCATGTCTTAAATGTCATAAAATATAATAAATCCAAACTTTTTACTCATTAGTAAAAAGGTATAATTATTATAGATGGAAAAACAAATTTTAGACAAATTGATTGAATTAAGGTCTCAATATGAAGAGGCTCTTTCTCAATTGGAAAATCCTGAAATTGTTTCCGATATTAAGAAAGCTACTACATTAAATAAATTAATTAAGAAGTCTCAAGCAAAAATTTCTTTGTTTGATAAATGAACAGAACTTTCAACGGATATAAAAGATGCAGAAGAAATATTAAAAGATGAATCTGATGAAGATATGATTGAAGATTTAAAATTAACAATTTCTAGTGCAAAAAAGGAAATGCTAACTTTAGAAAGCAAAATCAAAGAGGCGATGGTAGAAAAAGATCATATTGATGAACTCGATGCAATAGTTGAAATTCAAGGTGCTGCTGGGGGAGATGAAGCAAAAATATTTGCTGGTGATTTATTTAAAATGTATCTTAAATATTCATCAAAAATGAATTTTTCTATAGAGATACTTAATGAGGAACAATCTGATAATGGTGGATATTCTTCAATAGTCTTTAAAGTTTCTGGTGTTGATGCTTATGGTCATTTTAAATATGAATCAGGAGTTCATAGAGTTCAAAGGGTACCACTGACTGAAACTCAAGGAAGGGTTCATACTTCAACAGCAACAGTATCTGTTTTTCCTGATGTGGAAGATGATTCAGAAATTGAAATAAATCCAATTGATCTTAGAATAGATACATATAGATCTGGTGGGAAAGGTGGACAACATGCAAACAAAACTGACTCTGCTGTTCGTATTACTCACTTACCAACTGGTATTGTTTCACAGTCGCAAGACGGTAGATCACAACATGATAATAGAGACAAGGCAATGCAACAACTTAGAGCAAAACTTTATCAAACTAAACTTGAAGAAGAACAAAAAAACTTGGCAGCTGATAAAAAATCAAAAGTAGGTTCTGGAGATAGATCTGAAAAAATAAGAACATACAATTTTCCTCAAAATAGAGTAACTGATCATAGAATTAATTTAACACTTAAAAAACTAGATAGAGTTATTGATGGTGGGTTAGATGAAATAATCAATGTACTAATATCAACAGAGGCAGGGGCCTCAAATGAATAAAGGAAAACCATTAAGTTTATTTTTGTTAGAAGAACCAAACTACAAACAAGCGAATAAGATAAAAAATTATTTTGTTAAAAAATTTGAAGTATCAAAAGTAGACTTAGAAATTAATCCAACAAAATTTATTTTAACTAATGGCAAATATAGAAAACTTAAAAGGAAAGCAAATAAGAAAAAAGATTTTGCTATTAATTATAGATGGTTTTATAATGTTCGTTTAAATATAAAAAAAGGAGTTTTTGTTCCACAGCCTGACACAGAAGGAATAATTGATTTGATTCTACAACATTATCAGAATTCAAATCAAAATGCTATTAAGGGGTTTGAAGTTGGTACTGGGACAGGCGCAATACCAATAGCCTTAACTAAGAATAATGATAAAATTATAATAAGGACAGTAGAAAAAAAATTAAAACCATTTAAACTTTCACAAGTTAATGCTATTGAAAATGATGTATATGAAAAAATAACATTTTGTAAATCAGATTTTTTAAAGTCAAAAGACTGAGGCAATTATGATTTTATAGTTTCAAATCCACCTTATATTGATAAGAGAGATAAAACAATTGAAAAGAGTGCGAAAAAATCACAACCAGCCATTGCATTATATGCAAAACATTCAGGAATTGAGTTTTATCAAAAGATATTTAACATGGCAGAAAAATCACTTAAAGTGGGAGGGATGATATTTTTAGAAATAGGATACAACCAAAAACAAATTTTAGAAAAAATCATTCCTGCAACTTTTAAAAATTATAAATTTTACAAGAACTATAACAAAAATTTTAGATTCTTAGTATTGGAAAAATAGGAGAAAACAAACATGAACAAAACAAACAAAATAGTTAAGTTAATAAATAACGAAAACATTGTTTCTATACAATCAGAAACAGTTTTTGGATTATATGCAAAACTTACAAAAGAACATTTAAAAAAAATAAATCAAATTAAAAGAAGAGATATAAAAATGCCTGTGCAAATATCAGCACCTAATTTAGATTTAATAATGCCATATATTTCAATTTCAAAAGTTCAGAGAGAAGTATTGGGAGCATCACTACCAGGATCAAGATCATTTATTGTAAATGCATCTTCAAAAGCAAAAAAAATAGGACTTGAGAAAGTGATGATTAGAATTCCTAATCCAGTAGACGCACCACTTCTTACTGAAGTGTTACAAGCAACAGGACCTATTTGATCTTCGTCAGCTAACTACCATGGTTATGAAGCATTCTCAACCGCTAAACAAGTTTGTAAGTTTTTACGGGTTTTATCATTTGAAGACATTAGAGCAAAAACAACTAATACTTCATCAGAAATTGTTGATCTAACTGGCAAAGGTGTTCAAATTAAAAAAAGGAAATAAAATGAATGATAAAGAAATAGAATTGATTATATTAGATGAAGTTAAAAGACAAAAAGAGTTTGTCCAGTTAATTGCATCAGAAAATTTTGTTTCAAATGATGTGCTTAAAGCAACAGGATCTATTTTAACAAACAAATATGCAGAAGGTTATCCTGGCAAAAGATATTATGGCGGTGTTGAAAATGCTGACAGAATTGAGAATATTGCTAGAGATAGATTAAAAAAATTATTTAATGCTAAGTATGTGAATGTTCAACCACATTCTGGCACTCAAGCTAATATTGCTGTTTTTCAAGCATTATTAGAACCAGGTGATAAAATTCTTGGAATGTCATTAACTTCAGGAGGACATCTTTCTCATGGATTTAAGGCATCTTCTTCAGGAAAAAACTATACTGCCTTCACTTATGAAGTATCAAAAGAAAATAATGAACTTGATTATGATGAAATATTGCAAATAGCAAAGAAAGTTAAACCAAAATTAATTATTGCTGGGGCTTCATCATACCCAAGGAAAATTGATTTTTCAAAATTTAAAGAAATAGCAGATAAAGTGGGGGCATATCTATTAGCTGATGTAGCTCATATTATTGGACTAATAGTTACAGGAAATCATCAGAATCCATTTGATGTTGGAGTAGATGTTGTTACTTCAACAACGCACAAAACTCTTAGGGGAGCTAGAGGCGGAATAATTTTAACTAATGATGAAGAACTTTCTAAAAAAATTGATTCAGCAGTTTTCCCTGGTACACAGGGTGGTCCACTTGTTCATGTAATTGCTGGTAAAGCAATTACATTCAAAGAAGCATTAGAACCTGAATTTAAAACTTATATTGAAAATGTAATTGAAAATTCAAGTGCAATGGCAAACAAATTTATTGAAAAAGGTAAAGTAGTTTCAACTAATGGGACTGATAATCATCTTTTCTTAGTTAATACAAAAAAATCTTTTGGATTAACAGGTAAACAATCAGAAGAATTATTATGAAATGCAAATATTGTTTTGAATAAAAATGTTTTACCATTTGATGAAGAATCACCTTCAATTACTTCTGGAATAAGAATAGGAACTGCAGCCATGACTACTGCTGGTCTGACAAAAAATGATTTTATAAAACTAGCAGACATTATTATTGAAATTTTAGATTCTAATTCTAAAGAGATTGCTACCAAAAAGAAATTAGAAGTGTTAAAATTATTAGGAAGAAAATATGAAAAATTTAACATTAATTAAACATCCACTTATTACACATAAGTTATCAATATTAAGAGACGAAGAGACTAATTCTAAAGACTTTAGAGAAGTGCTTGATGAAATTTCTATGTTGGTGGCATATGAAGTATTAAAAGATATTGAACTAAAAGAAAAGTCTATAAAAACACCAATAACAGCTACAACAGGTTATGAATTAAAAGAAAAGGTTAATTTATATCCAATACTTAGAGCTGGCATGGGAATGTTAGAAGGATTCCAACGTATTGTTCCCCAAGCTAGAGTTGGGCATATTGGACTATATAGAGACGAAGATACTCTAAAACCAGTTAGATATTTATTTAAATATCCAAAAGACACTGAAAAAGATACATATAATATTTTAATTGATCCAATGCTTGCAACTGGGGGAACAGCTGTTGAAGCTTTAACCATGGTTAAAGAGGCGGGGATTAAAAATATAAAGTTTGTTGGTTTGTTAACTTCTAAAGAAGCTATTGAATTAATTGAGAAAGAACATCCTGATGTTGAAATATTTGTCGCCTCAATTGAAGAAAAACTAAATAACAAAGGTTATTTAGTACCAGGTCTTGGTGATGCTGGAGATAGAATTTTTGGTACAAAATAATGATTAACATATATTGATGAATAATATTACCAATATATTTAGCAACATTTTTAATAACAATTTTAATT
Organism: Mycoplasmataceae bacterium; assembly: GCA_030621645.1. Taxonomy (GTDB): domain Bacteria; phylum Bacillota_I; class Bacilli_A; order Mycoplasmatales; family Hepatoplasmataceae; genus JAUXHI01. The sequence goes on along the minus strand of JAUXHI010000001.1, from coordinate 48,044 downwards.
CTTAAAGCTGTTGATTGAGGTAAATTAATGTTACCTAGTGAAAAAAATACCGGAGCAGCAAGATTACTATATTTAATTATTTCTCTTGGGATAGCATCCTCAATAGGGACAATGATTGTATTTTTGACACTTATGATTTTTTAAAATATAAATATGATAAAAAAACTTTTTAAAGAAAAAGCAAAAGACACAATATATCCAAAAAAACATATTGGTATTTTAAGAAAGGCTGAAGACGTTTCAGTTAAAGTTTTAAAAAGAGTTTCTGAGCAAGACTTAAAGGCTGCTGCTTTTATAAGTAAAACTAAAGAGTTAAAAAAACTTATAAAAGATGGTGCCTCATTAGATGATGTGATGGTTGAAGCCTTTGCTACAGCGCACAATGCCATTAAAGAAGTTTATGGTATTTCATTGTATAAAGTACAAATAATTGGTGGATATGCCCTTCACAAAGGTGATGCTGCTGAGATGAGAACTGGTGAGGGCAAAACTTTAACAGCTATTCTTCCTGCGTATTTGAATTCACTTACAGGCAAAGGCGTTCATATCATTACTGTTAATGAATATCTTGCAACTCGTGATGCATTCAACACAGGAAAAGTTTTTAAATTATTAGGATTGACTACAGGAGTTGTTTCTTCAGAAGAAGAACCAGCAGAGAAAAAAGAAAATTACAACAAAGATATTACATATGCAACAAATTCTGAAATTGGGTTTGATTATTTAAGAGACAATATAGTGTTGGAACCTAATCAAAAATTACAGAGAAAATTTAACTATGCTATTGTTGATGAAGTTGATTCAATTTTAATTGACGAAGCTAGAACTCCACTTATTATTTCTGGAGGTTCAAAAGTAACAAAAGATGAATATATAGAACCAGATAAATTTGTAAAATCATTATCTGAGGAAGACTATATTATTGATAGAGAAACAAAAAGGGCTTTTCTTTCTGAAACTGGAGTTTCAAAAACAAAAAACTTTTTTGGCCTTTCTTCATTATACAAAAATGAAAATGCTGTTTTAATTCATAGAATTTCTAATGCACTACAAGCAAACTTATTATTTCATTATGATGTTGATTACACTGTTAAAGATGATGAAATAGTTCTTATAGATATATTCACAGGTAGATTTCTTATAGGTAGACAATTTTCCGAAGGATTGAATCAAGCAATTGAAGCTAAGGAAGAAGTGAAGATTAATCCAGAAACAAAAACAGTTGCCTCAATTACATATCAAAATTTATTTAGAATGTATAAAAAACTTTCGGGAATGTCAGGAACTGCTATTCCTGAAGAAGAAGAATTTATGCAAGTTTATAACATGAGAGTTATTCCAATTCCAACAAATGTTCCAATCATAAGAAAAGATTTACCAGACTTTATTTTTGCAACAAAAAATGCAAAAATAAAAGCAGTTGTTAAATTAATTAAAAAACTTCATGAAACTGGGCAACCAATATTAGTAGGTACAAGATCAGTTCAAGATTCTGAAGAATTAGCAAAAATTCTTATTGATGATGGATTAAGTATAGAAGTTCTTAATGCAAAAAACCATTCAAGAGAAGCAGAAATAATTTCTAAAGCTGGTATTCTTAATGCAATTACAATATCAACCAATATGGCAGGACGTGGAACAGATATTAAACTTGGTAAAGGTGTAATAGAAAAAGGTGGTTTATTTGTTATTGGTACTGAAAGACATGAATCAAGACGTATTGATGATCAATTAAGAGGAAGGTCAGGTAGACAAGGTGATATCGGGTTTACTAGATTCTTTATTTCATTAGAAGATGAACTTATCAAAAGAGCGGGCATGACTAATCTATCTAAATTTCAAAAATCATTAGATACTGCACCACTTGAATCAAAAATGGTTGCAAAATCATTAAATATGGCCCAAAAGAGAATAGAAGGTTCTAATTATGATTATAGAAAATCAATCATTGAATACGATGATGTTCTTAACAGTCAGAGAAGTGCTACATATAAACAAAGAGATTTATTTTTGTCAACTAAAAACCCAAAAGATATTCTGTACCAATTAATTGATAAGTGAGTAAATGATATGGCAAACAGAGAGATTTCTTTCAATGATGGAATATTTAGAACGCCTTTATTAAATAAATTTATTAATGAAGAAGTTGGAACAAAAATTCTTTCTGAGGAACATATCCAAATGTCAATCAAGGAATCAAAAGATACTGCCATTTTTAAATTAACAGAATTAATAGATTCTAAGTTTAAAAATTTAGAAGATGAACATGGATTTAAAACAAACAAATTTTTAAAGGATTCTTTAATAAGAGTATTAGATTCTGAATGAACTGAGCAAATAGAAAAATTAACAAAATTAAAAACAGGAATTAGATATAGACAATATGCACAAAAAAATCCTGTTCAAATATATGTTTTTGAATCAAAAGACCTATTTGAAAGATTTAAAATTAATTTTAGAGATTCATTTTTGCGTTTTGTATTTAATTTTGAAATTAAACCACAACAATCATCTTTATTAGAGGGTGACACAACTTCAAGAGAAACAAAAAACCTAATAGTGTTATAGTGGAACTATGAATAAAAATCAACAAACAGATAAAAGAAGATATGGATTATTATCAATGCTCGCACTAATTGTGGGCGTTGTTATTGGTGCAGGAATTTTTGCAAAAAATCAGCAAATATTTAATACTGGAGCAGTTCCATTTGAAAGTATGATGTCATGAATTATTGTTTCAGTAATTGTAATTTTTATATTGATTTCTTTCTTAGAGATTTCTTCAATCACAATGAAGAAAAAAGAGGCTGGGACTATAGCTAATTGATCAAGGCATTTATGAGGAGAAAAAATGTCAATTTTTGTAGGAGTCTTTTTCCCTGTGGTATACTTCCCAATATTATTAGCTGGTCTATCAGTATTTGCATCAAATAATATGTTGACTGGTATACAGGAATCATTAGGTGGTACACCTATTGATATTGGCACTGGTGACATTTGATCTAACTTTACATTAATTACATTGCTTGGTATAGCAACAATTATAATAATTGGTGCTATGAATGCAATTTCGAATAAACCAGGAAAAGTTTTCCAAACAATTGGGACATTTATTAAATTAATACCACTATTCTTAATTATACTAATTGGAATTATTATGATTAGTGGAGGAATTCAAGTTGAAGGAGGTTTATCTTTCTGAGAAATATTTAATCCTAATTCAGATATAAATATTCCAGACCCTAGCAGAGAAGCAAATAATATGGCTATTATGATTTTAATGATTCTTCCAGCTGTGATGTTCTCGTTTGATGGTTTCTTAAATGCAGCATCATTATCTAATGAAGCTAAATCTCCAACAACATTTAAAGTAGCGGCTGTTTCTGGCATTACATTTATTACCATTATATATCTATGTGTTACATTATTCACATATATGGTTGGAGGAAACGAATCATCTGTAAATGATGCTATTTCAAAAGCATTTGGTGGCGCGGCATGAGTTTCGCCTTTAATTATATTTGTTATATTTATTTCTATGGTTACTGGAATTTCAGGAAATGTGATATTTTCAAATAGGGTGATGGCAGATTTATCAGTAGAAAAAATAGTTGTTGATAAAAACGGATTGCTAACTAGAAGAACTGAAAATGGTTCACTTTATATATCAGGAAGTATAATGTTAGCATTAGCATTGGGTTGATTTATTATTATGAGAACATTTGACGGGTTAGACATAATGCAACAACTTATTTTTAATCCTGGGGCAGAAATTGTAAGGTTATTTGCAATTTCTGCTTGATTGACTGATTTAATAATAATTATTTCATATTCAATTTACACAGTCTTAATGATTGGTGGAATAAGAAATAGATTTACAGACTCTGTAGAGGTAGATAAAAATAAAATGTTTATACCATCTTCACTTATAGCGATACCATCTGTAACTATTATTACTGGATACTTTGCATATGATACATTAAATTTTTATGCTCATATCATTGATGAGAATTTTAAAGGGACGATGATGCAAGTTGTGGGTATGGTTGCAATATTAATGTTGGTAATACTTATACCTATAATATTAGTAAAAGTATTTAAAAAACAAAGACAAGAAGCCTCCTTCACAAATAGACAAATTTGATATAAAAAAGTATATGATTATTCATATAGAAACTTATTAACTATTAATGAAACATTTGAAAAATTTGAAAACACAATTCCTGATTTAAACAATAAAAAATATTCATTTGCTTCTGTTAAAAAGGATCTGTCAAATAGCGATAATCTTTTTAATAAACAAAATAAAAACCAATAATCAAAATATTAAAATCAAAATAAATTAAAAATAAAGAATATCCTTCTTTATTTTTTTATAATAAAAAGGTAATGATAAGTCAATTTAATTCTAATTCACCTATATCTTTATATGGTGTAATGATATTAGTGGGAATAATAATTTCTACTGCCTTTTGTTATGTTGAGTGAAGAAGAAAAGGGGAATCACCTTTTAAATTTTGACTGTTATATGGATGAGTTTTAGTTCTTGGGCTATTTGGTGCTAGATGATGATATTTAGCTTTTAATCCTTCAGATTTTGATGGAATTATTTCTTTATTTTTATTAAGTGGAGGAAGATCTGTTATAGGTTCTATAGTGTTCATAACAATAGGCGTCTTTCTATTTACCAAGTTTTGAATGCCTGGTTTAGAGTGAAGAAGGATAATGTCAATTGTACTTCCACAAATGTTGTTGGCACAGGCAATTGCAAGATGGGGAAATTTTTTCAATCAGGAGGTCTATGGGTTACCTGTAGATAACTTAAATTGATTACCAACTTGAATATCAAATCAAATGCTTATTGATGGAGAATATAGACAACCGCTGTTTTTATATGAATCAGTTATTATGTTCACTGGGTGAGCTGGTATTTACATTATGAAAATGGATAAAAAAAATAAACCAGGAGTTCATGGTTCAATGACATTATTGTTGTATGGTTTAACAAGAACTGTAATGGAACTGATGAGAGACAATAAATTTATAATGAAATGAGGAAATTTTCCAACATCATTTATGTTGGCGATCATGCTAGCTATAGTAGGTGGGTTGATGGTAATTTACTATCAGTGAATTTATGAGAAGAAAACAGCAGTATATTTTGAGTTTTATAGTTCTGCAAGAAATAGTTTAATTTTTGCTAATATAAAAAGTTTTGTGAAAAAGATATTGTTTATTGATAAAAATTCATTATCAACTTTAATAGAAAACAATAAAACCATTTATAATAAGAATATAAGTCATATTAGAAAAATTGATGTTGATAGATTTAAAGAAAAAATTAGAGAGCCATATTAATGAAAGATATTAAAGATGTAATCATAATAGGAGCAGGACCAGCAGGACTATCTGCTGCTCTTTATACTACAAGAGCTGAATTAAAAACTCTAATTATTTATGATGGTGCACCAGGCGGTAAATTATTGAACACTCACTTAGTAGATAATTATATTGGCATGCCAAACACTACAGGAGTTGTGATGGCACTTAAGATGTATGAACATGCAATTAATTTAGGTATTGAAGAACTTAATGAAAAAGTTGTTGACATTAAGGATGCATCAGAAAAAATTAAAACTGTAATTACAAGCTCGGGGAAAGAATTAAAAACAAAATCAATAATTATTGCTTCTGGCTCTAAACCAAAATCTTTAGATGTGTCTGGATATCAAGAATATTTTGGAAAAGGTGTTTCAACATGTGTTGTATGTGATGGAGCTTTTCATAGAGGTAAAGATATTATTGTTATAGGTGGAGGTTTATCTGCCGCCGAAGAATCACTTTATTCAGAAGGGATAATAGGCAAGATAACTATCCTAAATAAATACCCTTCACTTAAAATTGATGAAGCGGTATCTAATAAAATAAAATTCGCTAATCATATTGAGGTGTTAAATAATATAGAAGTTAAAGAAATCATTGGTGACGGAAAGAAAGTTTTATCAGTTAGATATTTAGATGAAAATAAAAAAGAACATAACAAAGAAGTTTCTGGTGTTTTTGTTTATGAAGGTTGAAAACCAGCAAACAGATTTCTTAAAAATACCCAACTGTTTAATGCTGATGGTTTTATAGAGATAAACCATGAGACAAATGAAACTAAAATACATGGAATTTATGTAGTGGGGGATATTGCTAAAAGTAAGTATAAACAAATTTCTATTGCTGTTGCAGATGGTGCAAAAGCAGCTTTATCAGCAAAAGAAATGTTAACTTTGGAAAAATAATGGCTAATAAAATTTCATTTTCAGAAAAAACAAAAGACGAAATTATTAATTATCAATGAACTGATAAACAAATTAATATTCTTTTATATTCTTTTATTAGAACTAATGGAAAAATTGAAGGTGATAAATTAATATTAAAAACAACACTTAAAAGACATCTCCCTATATTTGAAAAATGATTCGAAAATACTTATGATGTCACAGTTAAAGTTAAAGAATCAAAAACTTTAGTTCATATAATTGTTGAGGATAAAGATTTTATTAATAAATTCACCTCTCAATTAGGAAATATAGAATTAGAAGATATTAAAAATATTGGAGCATACACAGCAGGCGCATTTGTTGGTAAAGGTTGAATCAGTAATTCTGATTCTAAGTTTTATCATTTTGAAATAAGAATTAAAACAATAGACCATTCATTAGATTTAATAGAGGCCTTTGATGCTGTTGGAATAAAAACCATTACTTTATTTAAAGATGGTTGATATTATACATATATTAAAAAGTCATTGTTGATTGCAGATGCTCTTAAATTAATGAATGCAACCTCATCATTATTAGAATTTGAAGATCAAAGAATCCAAAGAGATTTCATTTCTAATATGACAAAATTAGATTCAATTGAACCATATAATCAATTTAAAATATCAGTAGCTTCGCAAAGACAAATTAAAGCTATTGAAAAGATTTTCAAAACAAACAAAGTTTTGTTATTTACAGAAGAGCAAAAACAACTTTTTGAATTAAGGGTGAGCAACCCTCATTTATCTCTTAATGACTTATCAATTGTGTATTTGGAAAAATATCAAAAACAACTTTCTAAATCTACAGTTAATAATTGACTGGCAAAAACAGAGGAGTTGAGTAAATAGTGGTTTTTGGGTTAGTGTTTGCTTTAATGCTTTCAGTATTGGCTTTTGGGTTAGTAATATATGGAAAATTATATTTAAAAGAAAAAAGACAAGTTATTACTATTAGGAAATTAACAATAATAGCTCTTTTCTTTTCTATATTCATAGGACAATCATACTTAACACTACTTATGGGGCTTACGCCAGTAATTCCGTTCTCATTAGATAATTTAACGATCATTGCTGTTTCATTTATTTTTGGACCAATTGAAGGAATAATTTATGCATTTGTTGCTGATGCTACAAGAGTTTTCATTAATGGTTGAGCATTTCAAATATTGCCGATATTTATTTTCCCATTAACAGCATTGCTTGCTGGAGGAATTGGTAGATGATATAAAAATGGAGGAAAAGATTTCTCAAAAAGACAAGGTTTTATATTAACACAAATAGTTTTAGCAACAATGGTTGTTGTATCATTTGGAGCTGTTGCAGGTTCTGAAATTATTGGAGGAGTAGATACAACAGATGTATTCTATATTACAGTAATAGTAATAACTGTTATTTCGATAGTTGTTTTAGAAATTATTTTATATTTTTTCTTTAAAAATTCTAGTAAAAAACAAAATGATGAAAATGTTAAACTATTTGTTGCTTTATTCATGGTTAATGTAATATCCAGAATAAGTATGGGGTGATTTGTTCGTTCGTATGCACAATATATATATTGAGGATACCCATTTGCGATAGAAATATTAAAAAGAATGATTACCAGTTCTTATTTAATACCAATTTGAACATCATTATCATATGCATTAATTAAGGCTTCGCTTTTTGCAATGAAACAAACAAAAAATCCTAATAGTTGATAAGGAATTTAGTAGACTAATTTTAATTATACATATATAATTAGTGCCACTATTATGGTGTATAATTTTGATATGAAGATTAAACTAATTTTAAGAAAAAATGTAGCAATTTTCGCTGGATTTGCAATAGCGTCTGGTGGTTTAATTGGGCTATATTCTTTAGGAAAATCATATATTAATAATTCAAAATATGATTTCATGATGAGTATAAATAAAAAAACTAATATGAACTATACAACAAGTTCTGGGGATATAAGTAGGATAGCACTTAACTTTCAGGACGGTATCATTGTTAACTCAATTAGTGATTATTCATCAATTCAATTGATTAATGATCCATTATCTTGAGGAGATGAAGAACTAAGACAAAAATATATGTCAGCCACAACACAACAAGACACATTTGAAAGGGTAAAAGATATTAATGTTGCTGATGGAGATGAAGAAAAATCTGATTTAGGAGATCCAACATTATCTGATTCTCAATTTTCAATTGCTAAAAAAGCATGAGTATCTGAAAATAATGAAAATTGAAAATTTTTTATGAGACCTGATCTTAAATGATCAACTGGTGAAGAAATTTTAGCTTCAAATTTTGGTTATGCACTTTATAAAATACTTAATGCAAGAAATGGTTCATCAGCCAGATATATGCCAGCTAAGTACATTAATTTAAAAGGGGCTAAAACTTGAGAAGATAATCAAAACAATGCAATTGACACTGGTGAAGAAGAAGATTGATTATTAAGAGAAAAAATGTTTTATGATGATCAAAACCCAACTAAAAATTTCATAACTAAAGAAGCTAATAAAGGAACGGCAGAAGAAGCTGCATTTGTATTCAATAATGAAGAAGGGTGATTCATGTATCAAACAAATGACCCTAATCCAGTTTTTCATACTATTTTACAAAATCCATCATTCATGCCCATTAACCAAGTTTGACTAGAGGGAAACAATATGTCAATACGTGATATGGGAACAAACAAAGAGACACTTTCAACTTATGGGGCATTTAATGTTGATTCTTTTGACCCTGATTATGGACTTGAATTGTCAAAGAACGAAACATATCATAACTCAGATTTAATTGCTTCAAATACAATGGCATTAAGAAACATTAAGGATCAGTCAACTCAACTAGCAATGTTTAAATCTGGAGAACTTACAACATTCCATGTTGATGAAATAGCAGATAAATCAGTGTTGCTTCAAGATAGTTATGCTTCTGAATTTATCGATTGACAATTATCAAACCCAACAACAAGATATACATTATTTAATTTATCTCCAAACAATACAAGACCTAATGCAAAATACTATAAGAACCCTAACTTTAGAAAAGCTATTTTCACTGCATTTGATAGATCTAAATATATTGAACTTACTGCCTCAGAAAGAGCTGTGCCAACTGGTCTAGTGACGCCTTCTAAATTTGGTACCTTTCCTGATACTTCAATAGAAAAAGAAAAAAGAACAATAGTTGATTATGCTTATAATGCTGAAATTGGATATACAGAAGCAAAAAGATATTTAGCTCATCATGATGAAGAGACTAGAGAAATTATATTAGCTACTGACCAAAGTAAAATGGATGGTAAGGATTATGTGAGAGGCACAACTGCTGGTGAAGCAACAAACTATACTGACCCAATTGTTGACAAAGCATTAATTCAACACTATTGAAATCTTTTTGAAGCTGATATGAAAGCTATTGGAGAATCAATACCAACAAATATTGAATTAGAGTATGCAACTACACTTGGCGATACAGACCCTGTAATACAAACTATGAGACAGGCATTCCACACACATGATTTACCCATTAAGATTAATATTAAAACTATTGTTGGGTCACTTATGCCTTCTTGAAGAAGTTCTGATTATGATTTAATAGAGATTGGTTGAAACCCAGATGTTGGTTCACCATGGGGTTCTCTATCAATTTATAATGGTGTAGATTTGTCAAGATCATTTAATTTATCTGTATCATGAAACTTCTGAACTGGCTCATGACATTCATATGGAAACACTTATACTACAGCACAAAAAGAACAAATAAGAACTAATTGAGCAGCAGATGGAATGTTCATTCCTACAAAGGCAAATCCATTAACAAATTCTGATTGGGTATACAACAAGGCAAATATGGAACAATTAATTCCAGATACAATCTTAGCAGATAAAGAAGAAGGTCTTGAAATTATGAATGGATTACATGATTTCATGGAAGATTCAATAGATATTGGTACAACTCAAACACCAGGAAAATTAAGTGTAAATATTGATGGCGGAACAGGAGAAGATAGAGGATATGAAACACAGGTAGTGAGTGGCACAACCCAAACAGAAGTTTACTCACTAGATGAAACTGATCAAGCAAGATTATTTGTTATTTTTGAATCAATAAATCAAGAAGGTATGGGGTCAATGCAAATTAGAAATGCATTACCAACTGGTGTACCAAACAAATCTCCATTTATTTCTGCTCTGTCATTAGGATATCCGGTACAAATATATGCATATAATCTTGACCTAAAAACAAAATATGGTTATCCAGGAGAAGATGCAATACTTAAATATAGATAATGAAAAAATTAGATATACAAATTTCAACTGAATTAAAAACTTTTATTAAAAACAATAAAAGATCTTTAGTTACTAAATTTCCTAAAACAACAAAATATTGAACACATTCATTAATTAAATTATTAATTACAGCAATAATGATATCGTTAGCAGTCTTTACGATTGTTTTTGTGTTGGTAAATTTAATCCCAGGTAATCCTAAAATAATTGATGACTTAATTGCTAACAAAGCTGCTCCTTCAGTTGTTCAAGCTATGAAGGATAGTTTTTATCTAAATGATCCATATATAGCTAGATACTTTAAATCATTAGGAGACATGTTTAATGGGACACTAGGTACTTCTGGGACATATGGTGTTAATGTTTCTTCAATTATTTTTAGTAAGCTATTACTCTCATTCCAAATTGGTTCATTAGCTATTGCTTTCTCAATAATAATAGGAATACCAATAGGTATTGCTTTAGCAAGAAGAAAAACAACCACTTCAGATATTGTTGCCGCATCAATTTCAGTTATGGCATTCTCAATTCCTGCTTTTGTATTTGCTATTCTATTTATGTACATTTCATACTTATTAGGACTTCCAATTATATTCCAATATGGAAGTTGATATTCAATACTAATTCCAACATTGGTAATTGCAATTCCAGTTGGGTTTACATATTCTAGATATTTAAGATCTTCAGTTAGAGAAGAATATAAAAAACAATATGTTGCTTTAGCAAGAATTAAAGGTGTATCAGAAAGAAGGCTATTATGATCTCATATATTAAAGCCTTCTCTTTATCCAGTTGCAACTTATTTCCCAATAATTGTTACTATGGCAATTTTTGGTTCAATTACAGTTGAGTCTGTATTTGGAATACCTGGAGCAGGCACATTCTTAGTTGATTCTGCAGTTGATAAAGATCAAGCAGCATTGCTTGCGATAGCAACAATTTATTCTATAGCAATTGTTATTTCTTTCTTCCTAAGAGACATAATGGTAAGGTTTGTAGATCCAAGGTTAAGGACAATATAATGAAAAAAAGAATAGAGAAACATAAAGTAACGACTCTAAACACAAAAGATCTATTTAAATGATCAAAAAATAGAATCATAACAGAGATAGTTGCTATATCAGATCAAAAATCAGCAGGTAAAGAAGCAATGAAAGAATTTTTTACTAATAAGCTTTCTATTGCTGGTTTATTTATACTAATTGGATTAATTATCACTGCAGTTGTTGTGGTGTTTACATCTCAATGAGATATTACAATAGGATCATCAGATATTCTTTCAGGTTCAACAAAACAACATTGATTTGGAACTGATGATTTCGGGAGAGACCTATGAACTAGATTATGATATGGATTACTTGTATCATCTGTTCTTGCAATTATTGCTTCTACTATAAATATAATAATAGGAATAATAGTTGGTATTTCACAAGGTTACTTTAAAACTGTTGATAAAATTTTAACACCAATAATCAAAATATTATATTCACTACCTTCAATATTAATTCTAATATTGTTCTCAACAGTTTTTGGAGCAAGCATGATAATCGTTGTTGTTTCACTAGTTATAACAGGATGAGTTGGTCCGTCACAACAAATTAGAGGGCAAACATTAAGAACAAGAAACCAAGATTTTATTATTGCTTCTCAGACACTTGGGACAGGATGATTTAAAATTTTAGGAACATTCTTTACATTAGCAATTCCTACAATTATTATTCAATTTACAATGTTATTCCCAAAAATGATTCTTGTTGAAGCGACACTAGGTTTCTTAGGTCTTTCAGTGCCAGATATTCCAACATTAGGTACATTAATTAATTCAGGTAGAGCATATATACTTTCACACCCAATGCAAGTATTCTACCCAATTATTTCATTAGTGACAATAGTAGCTTCAGTTCAATTCATAGGATTTGGAATTGAATCTGCCTTTGGAACATCAAGGACTGTGAGGTAAATATGAGATTAAGATATAAAAAAACAATTGATGCTTTTGAAAATAATGAGAAGATAGCTGAAATTAAGGATTTGAAATTATCATATAGAACAAAAAAAGGTCCAAAATTAATTATTAGTAATGCTTCTTTAAAAATAAGAAAAGAAGAAATACTTGGAATAATTGGAGAATCAGGTTCCGGGAAAACAGTTTTAACTTCAACTTTAACTGGACTAAATTCAGACATTCAAATTGTTAATTCAGGAAAAATTATATTTGAAGGGCAAGACATTTCTCATTTTACTCCTGAAGATTGAAGAAGAGAAGGATTAAGAGGTAAAAAGGTTTCACAAGTATTCCAAAACCCTCTTTCATCTTTAAATCCATATGTAAAAATTGGCAAACAAATAATAGAATCAATTTTAATTAATTCACCTAAGGAAGAATTAACTAAATCTGAAGCAAAAGGAATTGCAATTGAGTTATTAGATTCAGTAATGATTCAAAATGCTCCAGAAGTAATGAATATGTATCCACACCAATTATCGGGTGGTATGAATCAAAGAATAGTAATAGTTATCATTTTAGCTGCAAAGCCTGATTTAATTATTTTTGACGAACCTACAACCGCACTTGATCCAGTTGCTCAGGCACAAATAATTGAAATTATTAGAACTGTTAGAAGAAAACACAAAGTAGGAATTATTATTATTTCACATGATATTGCATTAATAAGTTCGATTGCCGACACAATGATGATAATGTATGCTGGTTCAATAGTTGAAGTTGGAAAAACAAAAGAATTATTATCAATGCCATTGCATCCATACACATGAGGACTAATGAGATCGATTCCAGATTCTAAAACAAACAAAAAATTATATACAATACCTGGACAAGTTCCTGTTGATATTTCAAAAAACAAAGGTGATGTATTTGCAGAGAGATCAGATTATGCATTAGAAATTGATTTTGAACTTAAACCTCCAGTGTATTCAAAAACAACAACTCACCATGTTTGATCATGACTGTATGATAAAAATGCACCAACTTTCAAACCGCCAGTTGAAATTCAAAAACTTTGAAATAAATCAAACAAAAAGAGGAAAACATATGGTAAGAAATAAAGAAATTGTAAAAGCTGAAAATTTATCTGTTCACTTTAAAAGGAAAAAGAAAATCTACAAGGCACTAGACCATGTTGATTTTACAGTTAACAAAGGAGAAATTGTTTCCGTTGTTGGTGAATCAGGTTCTGGTAAAACTACATTAGGGAGAACATTAATTGGTTTAATCAGTAGAACAACTGGTACTGTAACAATTGATGATAAATTAGTTCCGAGTAAAAAAGTAGAGTTTATTAACAAAAAGAATAAGTGAATCTATTCAAAAGCACAAATGATTTTTCAAAATCCAACCACTTCACTAAATGAAGTTAAAAAAATTAAAGAGATCATTGGTGAAGGTATTAAAAACCTTAATCTTTACGATGTTTATCTTGCAGATAAAAAGGATGATATTAAAAAGAAATTACAAGTTATTGATGATAAATTAGTTAAATTAGAAAATCCATGATTAGAAGTTGAGAGAAAACACACAACCGCTTTATCAAAAAACCTGCAAAATTTAAAGGCTAAAAAAATTAATGATGATAAATTCTTATTTGGGCAAATTAAAATAATCAAAACAATTGATGACTTAAGAGAACAAATCTTAGATGAAAAAGAACTATTTGAAGTTTCTTTTGAATCAGCTCAAAGATATAAGAAAATTTTAAAGGAAGACAGAAGAACTTCAATTTCTAATATACTAGATAATTCAAAATATAAAGATTATGATATTAAGGTTTCGCTTGAAGAAGAATTAGAAGAATTAGAGAACGTTAAAAAATATGCAAAAAACACTTTTGCTTTCAAACGTACAGTAAAATGAACTACTAAAGAAATAAATGAAAGAATTAATTATTTTGAAGATCTAATCTTAGATGCTACAAAAGCAACAAAGAGAATTAAAGCTAGACAGACAAAAGAAAAATTAATTGGTTTTAAAACTGTTAAACAAAATAAGATCAATAGAATTTCATATGAAAAAACAATACTTAATGAGATTTTAAAAATATTTGTAAAAGCCAAAAGGGAACTTAAAAAATTAATAGAGACACATGATAGAGAGAGTGTTAAAGATATTTATATCTATCTTAGAAATATAAATGTAACAGTTACTGAAGCATTAGTGGCTTTTGAAACATGAAGATTTGATAATAAGCTTCTTGAGGAATCTAAATTACAAAAAACAGTTAAATATTATACCAATACTAACATCCTTAAAAAAGAAAAACTTTTATCAAAACAATTTAAAATTCTTGATCTGAAAGCATATGATACTGAATTAAAAAATATTGATAAAGAAATTAAAAGAAGAAAAGAAGAAATCTTAGCAAAGATGAATTCTAAAATAGCAGTTGCAGTTGGAAAAGTAAAAATGGCACCAATTGACCTGGCACTATATAAAAAAAGAGATAACTATATTCAACAACTATCAAAACTTAATTCTATAAAGTCTAATAGACTAGATGAAAAAGAATTTATTAATCAAAAGATTACAGAAATACTTAAAAAGGTAGGTTTAGATGAATCTGCACTTAATAAATATCCGTCACAATTCTCTGGTGGTCAAAAGCAAAGAATAGGAATTGCTAGATCTATTTTAGTCAATCCAGAGTTCATAGTTGCTGATGAACCTATATCAGCTTTAGATGTATCATTACAAGCGTCAGTTGTAAATCTTTTAAAAGATTTACAAAAGGAATTCAAAATGGCTATAATGTTCATTTCTCACGATATTGAAATGTCATATTACATTTCAAATAGAATTGCTGTAATGTACCAAGGAAAAATTGTAGAAATGGGTACTGCAAAATCTGTTTATGAAAACCCAATTCATCCTTATACAAAAGCGCTAATTAATGCTCAACCAAACATTAAAAAACCTGGACAAAAACTTAAACTAAATGAATATGATTCTAATCAACATAACTATAATGATTACAAAATAGTTAAAGAATGAGAAGCTAGAAAAGGTCATTGAGTTTATGGAACAAAAAAAGAAGTCCAAAAATGAAGTAAAAATAAAAGAATTAAATAATATTAAGACACCAAAGGTGTCTTTTTTATTGGTAAAATAATAGTATATGGAAGTGAAAGACTTTTTTACAAACAAAAAAAACAAATTGGGAAACAAAATAAATTTATATGTGTGTGGACCAACAGTTTATGATGAACCACACATTGGTAATATGAGACCTATTGTTATTTTTGATATATTCAATAAAGTAGCATCTCTAAATGGAGATGTTAATTTTACTCATAACATTACTGATATAGATGACAAAATAATAGCAAAAGCAATTAAGGAAAATAAATCTGAAAAAGAGATTTCTAAAAAATATACAAAAAAATATTTAAATTTATTATCTAACCTTAACATTACAACACCAACTCATATGCCCAAGGTTTCTGAAAATGTTCCTGGGATGATTAAATTTATTGATTCGTTGGTAGATAAAGGGTTTGCTTATGAAGCTAAAGGAAGTGTTTATTTTAATATAAAATTTGATAAAAATTATGGAAAAATTGTTAATTTAAATATTAAGGAACTTCTTTTCCATGAAAAAGACATTTTAGAAAAAAGAAATCCTCATGACTTTGCACTTTGAAAAAAAACTGAAGAAGGAATTTCCTTCACTTCACCATGAAGTAAAGGAAGGCCTGGTTGACATACTGAATGTGCATATTTTATTAAAAAAATATATGGCAATAATGGTATTGATGTTCATGGAGGGGGGATTGATTTAAAATTTCCACATCACATTAATGAGATGTCTCAATATCATGCAGAAACAGGAAATGAACTTGCAAAAACTTGAATGTATGTAGGACATGTTCAAATAGATGATGAAAAAATGTCAAAATCATTAAATAATTTTTGAGGAGCCAACAAATTTATCAATCAATATTCAGCTAACATTTTAAGGGTAATTTTATCAAGTATAAAATATACTAAACCTATTAATATAAATGAAAATTTAATTAATAATGCCAAAGACACTATTTCAAAAATTAGAAATAGTATCAAGACATTTATCATTTCAAAAAAAATTTTAGAGCCCATCAAAGATAGTACAATGATAGACATATTGTCAAATGATCTTGACACTTCAGCAGGATTCACATATTTATTTGAATTATTAAAAAAAGTGAATGACGGAAATGAAGAAGCATTCCAAAAACTCTTATTTAATCTTGAAATATTGGGCATAAAAGCAGATATAGATGAGAATAAATTAAATGCCTACAAAGAGGCTCATAATGAAAATAATTATGAGCTTTCAGATAAACTAAGAAAAGAAATAGTGATATTATAATGTTAATTTATGGAAAAAATCCAGTAATGGATTTATATAAAAAATCACCAAAAGTTATAAAAAAATTTTATGTTGATTTAAATAGACATAAAGATTTTTTAAATCAAGTTGATTCAAAATTAGTTTTTCCTATTTCTGACATTAAAGGGAAACACAAAATTATGCAAGAAGTCCACCAAGGAATAATTGCTGAAATTGATGATCCAAAACAACTTAATATCTTAGAATTAATTGAAATAACAAAAAAAAGAAAGAATAAAACAATAATAATTTTAGACAGAATTAATGATCCACATAATTTAGGAGCAATAATGAGATCAGTCTCAGCTTTTAATGGTGCCGGAATAATAAGTTCAATACATGAATCAGCAGGGCTAACACCTGGTGCTTTAAAATCATCAGCTGGAACATGAATGAATGTTAATTTTGTCCAAGTGAATAATTTAAGTAATGCAATAAAAACATTAAAAGAAAATGATTATTGAATTGCTTCAGCAATAATGAATGGAAAGGAAACACTTGAAGATATCAAAAACTTTGATAGACCTTTAGCCATAATAGTTGGTAATGAAGGTTCTGGAGTAAAGAAAACTTTAATTTTGAAATCTGACTTAACTGTTTCAATTCCCATGAAAAGTAATACAGAATCATTAAATGTTTCTGTTGCTGCAGGGATTATATTGTTTATTATGAAATAACAAATGAAAAAAGAAGATATATTGAAAATTGACAGTGAACTTGTTGAAAAAGTGAAAAAAGGTGACAATGCAAGCTTATTGGTTCTCATAGATAAATATGATCCATTAATAAGGAATCTAACTAAGCAATTCTATTTCAAATATTGGAACACGCCTCTTGAAAAAGAAGATATTAGAAACATATTATTAAAAACTTTTTGAGAATTGATTTTAAAATTTGATACTGAGTATAAGAAATCATTTCCTGCATTTATCAAACAGTATTTAACATGAGGAGGTCATGAGCAAATGAGAAAACTAATTAACAATACCCATAAAACATTAAACCTTGCGAAACTAAGTGAAGGCACTAGTCTTAAAACCGCATTTGAATATAATGACAAAACTGAAATGGATTTAGGAATTCTAAAAGAAGAATTAACCGATGATGAATTCAGAGTTCTAGAATTATCAGCAAATGGATTTACAATAGAAGAAGTTGCGACAATGTTTTCAAAAGCAAAGAATTATGTTTACTCAGTTAAATATAGAGCTTTAAGAAAAGTAAGAAAGAATAAAGAAGAATTAACCGAGTTATTATAACTTGGTTTTTCATATATAATTATTAAGTAAGGAGAACATGGAAAAACAAACAATGATACTAATTTGTAGCGAATGTTTATCAAGAAATTACAAAATTAAAAAAGATAAAGCAAACCCTAACAAATTAGAATTAAAAAAATATTGTAGTACATGTAAAAAACATACTTTTCATAAGGAAACAAGATAATGAAGAATTTCTTTAAAAAATTAGGTACAGAATTAAGAAGGATTAGATGATCATCGACAACTAAAACATCTAAATCTTTCTTGTATACAATAATTTTTGTTTCATTGGCAACGGGTATTATTGTCTTGTTTTCATGATTAATAACTTCATTAATAAGAGTCCTTAAATAAAATGGTTAATAAACCAAAAAAGAAATGGTTGAGGGAAAAGAAATCTAGCAAAGAAATAGGTGTTGAATATTCTTGTCAAGATGGATGAATAAATTTAAAATTTCCTAATAAAAAATTTAAAAATAAAAAGAAATATGATAGAAAAAGCAAAGATAATAAGGGGGATTTAGATGAATAATAAAAAATGATATATAGTTCAGGTTATGTCAAACCATGAACAAAAAGTTAAAGACGCACTTAAAGAAAGAGACTTCCAAGAAAACGGATCTGAAAAATCAATAGAGAAAATTTTTCTGCCTTTGTTAAACCATGAAACAAAAACAGGAGTTAAAAAGAAAAAACCAATGTTCCCAGGATACATATTCATTAAAGTAGATATGACAGATGAATCTTGATACATTATAAGAAACACTCCCTATGTAACAGGTATTATTGGTTCTTCAGGACAAAGAACAAAACCAACACCTATTCCAGAAGAGCAAATTGATAAAATCATTGGAAGAATTAGAGAAGACTCAATGACTTCATCAGCTGATGTTGCAAACGCAACAACAAAAAAAATTGAATCAGTTAGTTTTGTTGAAGGTGATACAGTAAATATCATTGAAGGTGATTTTGCAAATCAAATAGGTATTATTAAAGGCATTTCACTAGCTAAACAATCAGCTGAAGTTGAATTAGAATTATTTGGAAGAAACACAATTATTGAACTTCCATTAGTAATCATTAAAAAAGCATAAATACAAATAAAATAAAGAGATATGTATTTTTTTATAAATAAAACCTTATTATTGGAATGTTTTATATATAATAAAAGGGTAAATAACTAAAGAATGTAGCTGTCAAATTAGACTTAATTTGCTACCGAGGTTGTTAAGTATTTTATACTTTGACACAACCTTGTGTTGTGTCTTTTTATTTAAACAATAAAAACGAGAGGAGAAACCATGGCTAAACCAGGCAATAAAAACAAAATTACAAGAATCGCCAAACTAGAATTAGTTGGTGGACAAGCTAAACCAGGTCCAGAATTAGCATCTGTTGGTATTGATATGGGTCCTTTTACAAAGAAATTCAATGATGCCACCAGAGATAGAAAAGGGGATATTGTTCCTGTAATAATCACAGCTTTTTCTGATAGATCATTTAAGTTTGAATTAAAAACAACACCAGCAGGAGTTTTAATTAAAAAAGCTGCAGGAGTTGAAAAAGGTGCTCAAAAACCTTCGAAAGAAATGGTTGGAGAGATATCATTAGTAAAACTTGAAGAAATAGCAAATTATAAAATGGAAGATCTTAATACAGATTCATTAGAAAATGCAATTTCAATGTTAAAAGGTCAAGCAAGAAATATGGGCATTAATATTCAAGGTGAGGTAGTTGAACTTAAAGAAGACTTGCCAGAATTAACTGAAGAAGAATTAACGCCACAGATTCCCGAAACACAAGACGTTGGAGAAGAATCAGAAGAATCAGAGGATGGTGGAAATAATGGCTAAAAAATTATCAAAAAATATTACTGGAGCAAACGCTAAAGTAGATAAAAACAAAATCTATTCTATTGAAGAAGCGATTAAAGCGATTAAAGAAGCATCTTTTGAAAAGTTTGACACATCAATCGAAGTGTCATTCAATTTAAATTTAGATACCACTAAAGCCGAACAACAATTAAGAGGAGCAATTATCCTCCCTAATGGAACAGGTAAAGTTACTAAAGTATTAGTAATTGCTGATCCAGATGACTTAACAAAAGCTAAAACAGCTGGAGCAGATGAAACTGGTTCATTAGAAAATTTAGGAACACTGATCAAAGATAACAAACTTAACTTTGATTATATTGTTACTACACCTTCTACAATGCCACAACTTGCTAAGTTTGGTAAAGAATTAGGACCGAAAGGTTTAATGCCTAATCCTAAAATAGGGACAGTAGCAGAAGATGTTGCTAAAGCTGTTGAGAACATCAAAAAAGGACAAGTTGAATATAGAACAAATAATGATGGGCTTATTAACTTATCAATAGGTAAGAAGTCATTCTCAGATGAAGCAATCTTAGAAAACTTTAAAACTATTTATGATTTAATTAAAGGCAAAAAACCATTAACTATTAAAGGTGAATACATTCTAGGAATTTCTGTAGCAACGTCTATGGGGCCTGGTGTAAAGGTTAAGAAATAGGAGATTATATGTTAACAAGGCAAGACAAAGAACAACATGTTAAAGAAATTCAAGATCTAATTTCTAAATCACAATCAATTATTATCTGAGACTATCATGGTCTTACTGCAAATCAAATTTCAGGATTAAGATCTGAAATCAAAAAAGGCGGATCAGTAAATACTGTTTATAAAAACAGAGTTGCTAAAATTGCTTTTGAAGCAGCAGGTAAAAAAGAAATATTAGAACACCTAACAGGACCATCGTCATTTCTATTCACAATGGATGACAGCGCAGATTCAATTAAAGCAATCCTTAAACTTATAAAAGAAACAGAAGGAAAGATATCATTCAAAGCTGGATACATAGATGGAGAATATCATGATGCTAATGGCGTATTAGAAATGGCGACATTACCAGGAAAAGAAGATTTACTTTCAATGCTTTTATCAGTACTACAAGCAAATGTTAGAAACCTCGCTTACTCATTATCACAGGTAGCAGAAAGCAAACCTGCTGGTGAAGAAAAAGCAGAAGAAATAAAAGCACCTGAAGTTGAAGATTTAAAAGAAGAAGCAAAAAGCGAAGAGCCTAAGGCTGGAGAATCAACAAAAGAAATAAAAGATGACAACACAACAGTAGAAGAAACTACAGAAATAAAAGAAGAACCTGAAGTTAAAAAAGTCGAAGAGGAAAAAGGAGAATAACATGGCATTTGATAAAGATAAATTTATTACAGAATTAAAGGAAATGAAAGTTGTAGACCTAAATGAATTGGTTAAAGCAATAGAAGAAGAATTTGGAGTTTCGGCACTACCACCAGTTGCAGCACCAGGAGGGACAGACAGTTCAGAGTTAGCAGAGAAAAACTTAGTACTTAAATCAGCAGGCGGAAATAAAGTTTCTGTTATTAAAGTAGTTAGAGAAGTAATGGGACTTGGACTAATGGAATCTAAAACATTTGCAGAAAATGGTGGAATAATTAAAGAAGCTATTGGCGCAGATGAAATTGAAGAGCTTTCAGCTAAATTTAAAGAAGCTGGCGCAGAAGTAGTAGCTGAATAATATATAAAAAAACAAGAGGATAAATCATCCCTCTTTTTTGCTATTATAAGCAACTAAATTTGATGTGGAGATCAACCTAAGGAGATCAAATAATATATGGCGTTTAAAGAACAAAAATATGGAAGTGGAACAGTTAGAAGAAATTACCAAAGATCAGAACATGATCTTCCAGTATTCGATTTATTAAGAATTCAAAAGAACTCTTTCAATATATTTTTAACTACTGGACTTGAAGAAGCGTTTAAGGATATCTATCCTGTAACTGCTACTAATGGAAAATTAAGAGTAGAGTATATTTCTCACACTATAGACTTTCCAAAAAATACAGATGCTTTAATCAAAGAACATAAACAAAAAGGTTCAAATTATTCAGCAACTGTAAAGGCTAAATTTAAATTAGTTGACAATGTTGAAGGAAATGTTGTTCAAACTGATGAAGCATTCATCATGGAACTTCCTTTAATGACTGATGGTGGTTCATTCATCATCAATGGATCAGAAAGAGTTATCATTTCTCAAATTGTTAGAGCACCAGGTGCTTACTTTGAGAATTTGAAAGCAGCTAGAGTGCAATCAGCATCTGATTCATCAATCTATAAAATTGTATCAATCATTCCTAATAGAGGAGCATGAGTTGAATTCGATTATAAAGATTATAAACTGTTAGGTCAAGACCCAGCAGATATTAAATTAAGACTTGATAAATCAAAAAGAATTAAAACTGGATTACTGTTACATGCACTAGGACTAGATGACGTAACAGCTCTTTCACTATTTTCTAATCATGATTTAATTGTTGAAACACTTAAAAAGGTTAAAAAAGAAAACAGAGATCCTTATACTGCCAGACAAGCAATATTCAAAATAATTTCATCAGGAGAAAGACCTACAACAAAACTTGTTAATAATGTATTTGCTAATATATTATTCAATGGAAAAAGATATGACTTATCAAAAACTGGTAGATTTAAATTATCAGGCAAGCTATCTCCATACTCAAGATTATTAGGTAGAACTATTGTTGAAGATGTTACTGATTCAAAAAATAAAGTTTTAGTAAAAGCCAAAACAGTTATTGATGTTACAAACATAGTCCCAATAATGAAAGCATGAGAAGCAAATAAACTTAAATTAACGTCATTAGCTATTGGTCCAGAAGTATTTGGATTTATGAATGATACTCTTTCTGAAGAAGAAAAAATTATATTTTCACAAGTTAATATAATTAAAGTTTACAAGTCTTTAAAATGAAAACAACAATCAGAACCTGAAGTAATTAATGTAATTTCAAACACAAAAACAAAGTATACTCATTTAACTATCTCAGACATTATTGCTACATTAGGATACTTCCTGAACCTTGAAGAAGGATTATTAAATTATGATGACATTGATTCATTAGAAAATAGAAAAATAAGAACCATTAATGAATTATTAAAAAACCAAGTTAGAATTGGTCTTTCAAGAATCGAAAGAAACATGAGAGATAGATTATCTCCAAAAGATCAATCCACAGTTACTATTAAATCAGTCACAAACCACAAACTAATGGAATCATCAATGAAAGAGTTCTTCAACTCTTCACAACTTTCACAGTTCATGGATCAAATAAATCCTTTAGCTGAAGTTTCAAACAAAAGAAGATTAACATCGTTAGGTCCTGGTGGACTTTCAAGAGATACTGCATCACTAGTTGTTCGTGGTATCCATGATACTCACTATGGAAGAATCGATCCTATTGAAACGCCTGAAGGACCAAATATTGGACTTATTCTTAACCTTGCTATTTATGCAAGAGTTAATGAATATGGTTTAATCGAAACTCCTTACTTTGAAGTTAATAATAGAAAAGTATTAAGAAATAAAGTTGTTTGATTAACATCAGATAAAGAAGTTGGACATATTATTGCCCCTGGTAATATTGAACAATCTAATAATGAACTCAAAAACAAAAAACTAGTTGCTAGATCATCTGGTAATTTTGTTGAAGTCTCAGCAAAAGATGTAACACTAATGGATGTTTCTCCAAAACAAACAGTTTCATTATCTACGGCACACATTCCATTCTTAGATCATAATGATGCCAACCGTGCACTTATGGGTGCCAACATGCAAAGACAAGCTGTTCCACTTATCAAACCAGAAGCACCTATTGTTGCCACTGGTATTGAACAAGATACAGCTAAAGCATCGCCAACATCAGTAATTGCAAAAGAAGATGGAGTGGTTGAATTTGCAGATTCTGTACAAATTATTGTTAAAGGTAAATCAAAAATTACTTATGAATTGAAAAAATTCATAAGATCTAACCAAGGAACTTCAATTAACCAAAAACCAATTGTTTCAATCGGTCAAAAAGTCAAAGCTAGAGAAGTTATTGGTGATGGTCCTTCTGTTGATAATGGAGAAGTTGCAATTGGTAAGAACGCATTAGTAGCTTTCACAACATGAAGAGGACACAACTATGAAGATGCTATTATAATCTCAGAAAGATTAGTTAAAGATGATGTATATACATCAATTCATTTAGAACAACACTCAATCGAACAAAGAGATACTAGAAATGGTGTTGAAGAAACTACTGCTGATATTCCTAATGTTTCAAAAGAATCAATTAGAAACCTTGATGCACATGGAATAATTGTAGAAGGTTCAGAAGTTAAAGTTGGAGACGTTCTAGTTGGTAAAATTACACCCAAAGGCGAAGATGACCAATCTCCTGAAGAAAAATTACTAGATGCTATTCTAGGAGCTAAATCAAAACAAAAAAGAGATACTTCTTTAAGAGTTCCTCATGGAGCTGAAGGAGTAGTTCAAAAAGTTGAAATCCTTGAAAAATCTAAAGGTGTTAAACTAAATGATGGTGTTGAAAAAATAATAAAAGTATTCATCGCTCAAAAGAGAAAAATTAAAGCTGGAGATAAAATGTCGGGACGTCATGGAAACAAAGGTGTTGTTTCTATAGTGCTTCCTGTTGAAGATATGCCTCACTTAGATGATGGTACACCAGTTGATGTAATGTTAAATCCACTTGGAGTTCCATCACGTATGAATATTGGACAAGTTTTTGAACTACATATAGGGATGGCTGCCAGAATTCTTGGAACAAAAGTATCTACACCAATATTCTCAGGCGCTTCACAAGAAGACATTAAGAAAATAATGAAAGAAGCTAAAATGGATGATTCAGGTAAATTTGATCTTTATGATGGAATTACTGGAGACAAATACGATTCAAAAGTTGCTGTCGGAGTTATGTACATGCTAAAACTTTCACACATGATTGATGACAAAATGCATGCTCGTTCAATAGGGCCATATTCATTAATTACACAACAACCATTAAGAGGAAAATCTCAAAATGGTGGACAAAGATTTGGTGAAATGGAAGCATGAGCTATTGAGGCTTATGGAGCTACAAACCTACTTAGAGAAATGGTTACTCTAAAATCAGATGATATTAAAGGAAGAAACGAGTTATATAATGCAATAGCTAAGAACAAGCCAATGCCAACTCCGAACATTCCTGAAGGGTTCTGAGTTCTGTATTATGAATTAAGAGGATTAGGATTTGATTTCAGATTCTTCGATGAAGAAAATAACCTGGTTGAAATTGATAACACATTATAGAAAGAAAAAGTTAATATGAAAGAAATACAATCTATACACACTATAGACCAACCTATTAAGAAAGTTCAATTAAAAATTGCTTCTGCAGAGAAGATTCTTGAATGATCTAAAGGTGAAGTTACAAAACCAGAAACAATCAATTACAAAACTCACGTCCCAGAAAAAGGTGGATTATTTGATGAAATGATCTTCGGTCCTGTTAAGGGTTACAAATGTGCTTACTGTGGTAAGATACATAAAAGAGCAGATACAGGAAAATTATGTCCTTCATGTGGTAAAGCGAAAATAGAATTTAAACTAGTGAGAAGAAGACACATGGGCCACATTGCACTTGGTGCACCAGTAACTCATATTTGATTCTCAAAAGTTGACTATTCAGCAATCAAATCAATTCTTGGATTAAAACAAGATGAACTTGACTCAATCATATACTTTAGATCTCACATCATCTATGCAGATGGTGGGTTTAAAGATATTAAAGAGAGACAAATTATTCCTGTTCAAACTGCCCCATCAGTCTACAGAAAAATTCTTACAACTCTTTTAAAGAACACAATTAAAAAAGCAGAAAAAGAATTAATTCAATCTAAAATAGATAAACTAATTATTGAGGCTTCATCAGATATTGGTCAAAACTATGGAATTGACTTTTATGAATATAACAACTTTATCTCTAAAATTTCAGATATAAGAATTGGTACTGGAGCTCAAGTAATACAGACAATTCTTAAAAATTTAGACTTAAGAAAAGAACAAAGAAAAGTTAAACAACTAATGGTTAAGAAAAGAACTGATAATTCTTTATTCAGAAGAAATAAAGTTATCGAATCATTTATCTTATCAAAACAAGATCCTTCAAACATGGTGTTCACAGTTATACCTGTTATACCTGCAGATTTAAGACCATTAATTCAACTTGATGGTGGAAGACACTCTACTGTAGATATTAATGAACTATATAGAAGAGTTATCATTAGAAATAATAGACTAAAACAGTGAAACCAAATTGGTGCTCCTGACCTTATTGTTCAAAATGAAAAAAGAATGCTTCAAGAGTCAGTTGATGCATTATTTGATAATGAAAGAAAGAAAGCACCAGTGCTTTCAAAAGATGGAAGACAACTTAAATCTTTATCAGAAAACCTAAAAGGTAAACAAGGTAGATTCAGACAGAACCTTCTTGGGAAAAGAGTTGACTACTCAGGTAGATCAGTTATTGTTGTTGGTCCTTCATTAAAACTACACCAAGTAGGATTACCAAAACAAATGGTTGTTAAATTATTTGAACCATTCATCGTTCAATTATTAGTAGAAGAGGGTGTTGCAAGAAACATCAAGCAAGCTAAAAAGATGATTGAACTTTATGATGATAAAATTTGAAAATATGCAGATAGAGTTATTAAGAAACATCCAGTTCTTCTTAACCGTGCTCCATCACTTCACCGTTTGTCAATCCAAGCATTTGAACCTGTAATTACTTCAGGTAAAGCTATTAGGCTTCATCCATTAGTAACACCAGCATTTAATGCTGATTTCGATGGTGATCAGATGGCAGTTCACGTTCCTTTATCAGAAGCTGCTAAAATTGAAGCAAAAGAACTAATTCTTTCAACTAAGAATATTCTTGGGCCTAAAGACGGAAAACTAATTGTTACTCCTTCTCAAGATATTATTTTAGGACTATATTTCCTAACTAAATCTAGAAAAACAGAAAACATTAGAGTTATATTAAACAACAAGGAACTTAATAGTTTAATGGTTATGAAAAATGTTCACATCCATGACACGGTTATTATTCCATTAACAATGTTTGAAGAAAAATTTGTAGCAGATATCAAAGCAGGTAACAAATATTTAGTTACTACTGTTGGTAGAATCTTATTATCAAAAGCATTACCTACTGATTTTATATATATAAATAATGTAAATGAAAAATCACTTAAAGCAGTACCATCTAAATTCTTAATTAAGGATGTAAAAGATATGACTAAAACATTTGAAGAAATTAATGGGACATTTGATCCTATTAAAAAAGCATCTGTTTCATTATTAATTGAGACTGTATTCGACAGAAATAGAGATGAAATTCCAGATGTACTTGATGCAATTAAAGAACTTGGATTCACATACTCAATGATGTCTGGTGCCTCAATGGCAATTTCAGATATTATCGAACCAAATGATAAAGATGAAATACTTGCTAAAGGTGATGTGAAAACTAAAGAATACAAAGAAGCTGCAGACGAAGGTTTAATTACTGATGACCAAAGATATCTTGGCGTTCTTAAAGTTTGATCAGATGCAAAAGATGAAATTAAAGAAGAATTATCAGAAACACTTGATAGTTTACAAGATAACTCATTATTCATGATGATGGATTCTGGAGCTAGAGGTAATATCTCTAACTTTGTTCAGTTATCTGGACTACGTGGGTCAATGGCTAAAGCCAAACATGAATATGCCGCTCTTAAGAGACAAGGTATTCTTGTAAGATCAGTTGAAGAAATTCCAATTAAATCATCATTCAAATCTGGACTTACTCCATTCGAGTACTTCCTATCAACACATGGTGCTAGAAAAGGTCTTTCAGACACAGCTACTAAGACTGCTGAATCAGGATACCTAACCAGAAGACTAGTTGATGCAGTTCAAGATGTTATGATTACTGAAGAAGATTGTGGCACTAATAAAGGTGTAACAGTTAGAAGTATTCTTGATACTAAAACAAGATCAGTTATTGAATCACTTGAATCAAGAATTACAGGTAGACATGTTTCTCATGATGTAAAAGTAGAAAATAAAATTCTTGTAAAAAGAGGAGAACTTGTTGATAAAAATACTGCAACAGCAATTGTTGAAGCAGGAATTGAAGAAGTTTCAATTAGATCAGTATTAACATGTAATTCAAGAGGAATATGTGCAAAATGTTTTGGACTTGACCTTACATCAGGAAAACTAGTTAATGTTGGTGAAGCTGTTGGTATAATCTCAGCTCAATCAATTGGTGAACCTGGTACACAACTTACTATGCGTACTTTCCATACAGGAGGTGTTGCCGGTGTTGCCGATATTACTCAAGGGTTCTCAAGACTAATGGAATTAGTTGATGCTAACTCAAATCCTAAAGGACAAGCAGTAATATCTGAAATAGATGGTAAAGTTCATGCTATTGAAGACTTCACTGAAAATAAATTCGGTCAAGTTACTCAGAAGAAAGTTACAATTAAAAATCTTAAAGAAATCAAAGGGTATATTATTAAAGCTCAAGATAGACTTAGAGTTAAAGTTGGTGACTTAATAGTTGCTGGTGGAAAAATTACTGAAGGAGTTATTAGACTTCAAACACTTCTTGAGGTTGCAGGCCCAAGAGCTACACAATCTTACTTAATTAAAGAGATGCAAAGACTTTATTGTCTACAAGGTATTGAAATTAATGATAAGTACATGGAAGTTATTGTTAGACAAATGCTTTCTAAGTTCCAAATTATAGAACCTGGAGATGCAGACTTCTATATTTCACAAGTTGTTTCTATGAACAGACTTAGAGAAATAAATAGAGATTTAATTTCAAAAGGAAAAGTTCCAGCATATGGTAAACAAATCATACTTGGAGTTAAACCACTACCACTACAATCAGAATCATTCTTAGCAGCTGCTTCTTACCAAAGAACAGCCGAAGTAATTCTTAATGCTGCGATTTCAATGAAATTTGACAACCTATATGGTGTTAAAGAATCACTAATTGTAGGAAACAAAATTCCTGTTGGTACAGGTATGGCTAAGCCAGTTGGTAAATATGATATATTCTCTGAACTTGACGAAGTTATTAGACTTCAAAATGAACATATTAGAAGAGCGGAAGGATATGATGAAACAATTTCAGATGTAATTGCTGAAGGTGAAGAATTCATTGAATCTCAATTACATTCTGAGGATGGAAAATAGACATTATGTCTATTTTTTTATTTAACTATATAATTTATATAAGATGGCTTTAGGAATTTTATCATTTAGATACATATATGAAAAGAACATAATGAAACAACATATCAATAGTGATAATGTTGATTTTTTATCAAATAAAAAAATTGAATCATTAAGTAGAAGATTTAAGCTTGAGTATTGATCTATTTATAAGAAACAAATATTAAGAGATTGATACAAAAAGAACATGACATATAATCCTACATTTTCTAAAAAATATAAAAGAATAGCCAATAAATTACAAATAAAAATTACTGATAATTCTTCAATTGATTATTTTGATATTGAAAGAAAAATATTTGCCAAGTCTAGACAATATAAAACAATAGAAGTTCCTTATAGTTTTAAAAACCAAAAAGAAGAACCAGCTGTATTTGTCTTTAAAAATATTAAACTTTATAATTCAGGATTATGACTTAAACAAATTTTTGAAGGAGAATTATATATCACTCGTAGTGAAATGGTGTTTTATGATAGTAGAACAAAAACTGTTTATAGAAGATTTAAATTAGCTGATATTACAAAACTAGAACTAACTAATTATTCAACAAAAGTCACAATCAATAAAAAAGCATTCAATATTAGAGATGTTGAGAATGAAGTAATTATGGTTTCTATTGAAAGAGTTATTGATGGTAGTAAAGTACAATTGAAAAGAATAGAGAACAGAGATACACTAGTTGAGGCAATAGAGAAGACAGAGGAAGCATTGCTTACTTCTGAAATTGAAGTAAATCTAAAAAATAAAAAATAAAGGAATTAATCCATTATTTTTTTTAACACTTCTTTAAGATTTTCATCAGTTTGTTTTTCTTCATATGAGGGGATTATGTGAAGGTGAGTGTGAAATATCACTTGACCAGAAGTCTTGCCGGTATTGAATGTTAATCTTATTCCTGAAGCATTTAATTTTGCTTTTATATTCTTTGCGATTTTAGAACCTATATTAATTAGTTCTGATCTTGTCGTTTCATCTTCATGTAAGATGTCAGTCTTTTTCTTTTTAGGGATTAATAGTGAGTGTCCTTTTGCATCTGGGTATATATCTAATATTCCAATGTATTTGTTATTTTCATATATCTTATATGAAGGTATTTCACCATTAATGATTTGTTCAAATATTGTTTTCATACTTTAATGATAAAAAAAATTAGGCTATTAACCTAATATTTTTTAATTATTTTTGTAGTCTCTCATCAATTAAGTGACCATAGTCAGTTTCATATTTACCAGTTAGTTCAATACTAAACCCTTGACTATTTCAATATCTATAAGAATTATTTACAACTTTATCTTTTGTTTGTTGGAATAAACCATATAGTAATAGAATTTGTATTTCTCTGTATGCTTCAGTTCCGAAGTCAGCACCGGCAATTACTTCAAAGTAATTGATAGCATCAGCTTCATTACCATCTTGTTTAATTAATATATCACTATTATCGGTTGTTTCATATCCATTAATTGCATATGTTCAAGCTTCAGCTGAATCACCATTATATTCTGTTGCAAATGCATAAGGATATAGAAGTGAATAACCAATTATGTCTGCTGTAGATGAATCACCAATAATAGCTTCATCTTTATTATTTGTATAAAGTGAGATTTTTTGGTTTTGAAGATTTTCATATTTATCTGTTATAACAATTGCATCTTCTTCAACTCCACCTTCATTAATTTTATGTTGGAATAGATTGTTGTAATCCCAGAATTCAGGATCAACATTACCAGCAGCACTATTGTTAGCTTTAAATTGTAATCCTTGGAATCCTAATGCTCCATCTTCTGTTAGAGAAGCATATTTATCCCCTTTTGTGAATTCGTGATCTTTATCAACAGAGTTATCTTCAATGAAATCATTTCACTCATTAACTGGCAATATACCTGTTGATGCTCATTCCTTAACCCTATTTCTAAATTCTTCTGAAATACCTGTGGGTTCATTATCAAGAATATTCATTTTTCATAAGAATGCTGGTTTAGAATCATATAGGTAACTAGTTAAGTTGTAATCAAATGAGTTTGAATTATTTTCTTGTCATAATCATGCATAGTTATATATAAATTCTGTGACCTCTTGTTGAACTGTTGGAGTTTTACCTCAAACTTTAATAAAGGCATCAAATTCTTCAGTCATTGTTTTTGCTTTAAAATATGTTTTTATATTGTTGTCTATAAATGGTTTAGTTACATTAAATAGAGTAGAATCAGTTTGTCTAAGGTCAATCATATACTTTCTAACAAGCATTGAACCAGAATCATTACCTGTTGTTTCAAAATATAGTTTAGTTTCAAGAATTGTATTATATAGTTCACTGAAATCTGAAATATCAGGAAGTATTCAAGATTCATCTTCTGAAGGATTAAAAATTGATCCTTCAGCATATTTACCACTATCTTCTTTTTTTGCATCTAGATTACCTGTAAGAGCCAAATTCATAAATGCTATTGTTAGTCATTCTGAATCAGCTTGAATCTGTGAAGAGCCCTGTGCGGAGTATTGTCCTATAGATGAGTGAGTAGCAATGTTTTTGTTAACATTAACTTTAACTTTTTGGTCTCCCATGTGAAAGAATATACCAGTTTCAGATTGTGTTTTAAGCCCAAGACCTAGCCCAAGACCTAGCCCAAGACCTATTGTCGCTATTGTTGTTATGATTGTTGTTTTTTTCATATTAATCTTTTTCATTATGAATTAGCTCCATTAAGGTTTCCGTCATTAAGAATTATGTCTTTAATAGTCATCGCTGTATATTTGCCTTCTGGGTCAGTAGCAAATGAATAGAATACTAAGTTAGTAACTAGTGTTTGATTAAGTAGATCATAATTAGTTGTTGTAGGTTTAATAAATAATGTATCGTTTTCTTCTAAGAAGTCTTCAATATCTCAAGTCATACCTTTAACAACATCATATGTATCCATGTATATTTCAGAATACATATTTAGAACTACTTCATCATAAGTTGCTAAATCATCTTCTACATCAAAGTTTTCTTTTGCAAATTCTTTATCTGTTAAAGCATCATTAAGAGTAAATGTATCAAATGAAGAATTAAATCATGAATCAAAGTCTCCTAAGATACCATATTCAGGTTGATCTTTAACTGTAGTATCATCTGTAGTTACTTCATATGATAAATCATTTGATGTGTAATCAGTAGCAATTTTATGTAAGTTAGTAGAAGCAATACCAGTATCGAAGTCATCAATACCATTTACTTTTGTAATAGATATTCCTGTTTCATTAATTTGGAATAGTGTGTCAGTACTATTAGATGTAAAAGTGAATGACATATTTCTTTTGTTATTTATTGCTCCATTAAATAAGGGGTTAACAATGTTAAAAAATTTTGTTCCTATTTGTTCTAAATCAGTAGTTTCAATTAAATTGAAATCTTCTGTTTTAACATTATTCATATCTTCTGGTCAACTAACATTCTCTTTAGGATTAAGAACATCAAAGATAGATTTGTTCATTGCCTCTGTTCAATTATTTTCTCCATCATTTAAAATTGAATCACCAAATGGACTATTTTTTCCTAAGAATATAGTTGAATAGAAGTTACCACTTGATATCTGTGATTCAGAGTCAAATGATTTACTTCCTAATCTTTTAATACCGCCTGATAGGTTACTATCATATCCACGGTAATCTATGAAAACTTCACCAGCATTCATGTCTCTCATTAGATATCACATTGTTTTGATATCATCAACAGAATTAAATTTAATTCTTTGTCCGTCATAACCATTTAATAGTGGTTCACCAACAAATTCAAATCCTGCTGATATTTTATTAGTACCAATTGGTTTTTGAGAAAGCAAGTATAAATCATAGTAGTCTTCAACATTAATTCTACCTTCAGTATATGAATTACTTAAAGATCTATATTTTTTATTATATTTATCTTTAACTGTTGATTTATATTTATTAGAAGAAGCACCATCAGTTCAAACAAGTTTTTTCTTTCCTGTGTAAAGTGCTGTTATTTTAGATTTTATTTCTTTTGAAATAATACTATCTTTATATTCTTCTTCATTATCAAAACCATCTTCAATAAGTTTTTTCTTTCATTCTGCTCCTCATTTACTACCATGAGTAGTTCTGAAATCATCTTTTTCTCTACTTATTTGATCTTTAGCTTTGTTTTCTGCAGTTTTTAAATATCTATTTGCGGTTCCTACATTAAATGATCCTGCCTCAGTAAGGGCCTCAAATTCTCTTAAAATAGCAGCATCTGTTAATCTGTCGGTTTTAATGCCAACATAATTTCCTCTTTCTTTTATTCATTTATCTAATTCTTCTTGTGTTATACCAAAACTTGGGGTGAAATTAATTTTGTTTCTTGAGCCACCTCAATTAATACCAAGCCCTACACCAAGCCCAACTGCTAACGCTACTGCTACAACTGATCCTCAAATAACAGAACATTTGACTCACTTTTTTCTTCAAGCCTGTTTTACTTTTCCGTATGTTGATTTTGGGTCATAGAAAGAGTGATCATCCTTTTTGGGAGGAGTAGATTCATTATTAAATGATTTTATGTTGTTTCCTTTTGGTTGAGTATTTGTTTCGCCAAACAATTCAATATCTTTTGTTTCTCTGTTGTTATTCATCTCAATAATTATAACTTATTGGTTTATAATATTAGATATGAAAGAAAAAAAAATAAAGAGTTTGTTTCCTTTTTTCCAAAACAACCCTGAGGTTATTTTCATTGATTCGTCAACGACATCATTAAAGCCAAAAAGCGTAATTGATAAGGTAAGTCAAGTACTAACACATAATATTCCAATATTATCTGATTTGCCTATACCTTTAAATAAAGAATTATATGAAGCAATGGGACATATATCAAAATTAGTAGGTTCTTCTAGAGAAAATCTATATTTTTCTCAGGGGGGAACTAATACTCTTAATACAATAGCCGAAATGGTAATTGATACATTAAAACCTGGTGATAAGATAATTCTTGGTAAGTTAGAACATGGTTCAAATGTTTTACCATGGGAAAAACAAGCTAAAAAAGAAGGGGTAGAAATTATTTGGTATGAATTGAACAGAGAGACACTAACAATTGATTTAAATCATCTTAAGTCAATAGTGGATGAAAAAGTTAAAGTAATATCAATTGCTCATGTTTATAACACTATAGGAACTACCAACCCAGTTAATGAAGTTAAATCAATAGTTGGCAATGATGTATTAGTTGTTGTTGATGCAATACAGTCTGTTGGACATATTCCAGTTAACTTTAAAGAATTAAATATTGATATAGCTGTATTCACAGCACATAAGATGTTTGGGTTATATTCATCATCTATGGTTTATATGAAACAAGAAGTTCAAAAAAAACTTTCTCCATCAATTTGAGGTGGGAAGATGCAAAGTTCATTCAGCGACAATTCAATTGAAGTTTATGATTCTAAACTTAAGTTTCAAGCGGGAACACAAGATTTGCCTGGAAGAGTAGCATTTGGAGAAGCCGCAAGACTCATTAATGAATTAGATGTTAATTGAATACATAAACATTCAACATCATTGGCTGCTGAATTTAAAAAAAGACTTAAAGAATTAGTAAACATAACAATATACAATGAAGATGTATCTTCAGCAAATGTAATGTTTTCAGTCAAAGGTGCATTAGGGGAAGATGTTGCATATCTACTAGCAACAAAACATAATATATATTTAAGGTCAGGACACAATTGTGTTTCTACAGATAATGGTATATATAAATCAACAAGATCAATAAGGGCATCGTTCTATGTATATAACACACTAGAAGATGTTGAGAAAACAATTAGTGCTCTTAAAGAAGGTGGGGACTTTACTGATGTTGTATTCGTGCCAAGAGAGGATAGAAAATGTTAAAATTTGATTTCGCACATACTAAATTAAAAGAAAGAAGACATATTCTTCCTTTTCAGCTACAAGTAAATAGAGCTCATTCTAAAATAATAAATAGAACTGGAGAAGGTTCAGATTTTTTAGGTTGAGTTGATTTACCAGTAAATTATGACAAAACTGAAATAAACAGAATGCTTGATAAAGTGAATGACCTTAAACAAAAACAAGTAGAAATTTTACTTGTGATAGGAATTGGTGGTTCATTCCTAAGTTCAAAATCAGGAATAGATTTTGTCAAAGGATATTCATACACAGAAGATAAAGTTTTATTCACAGGAACAGATTTATCATCTGATCACATCAAGATAGTAGAAGAAAAACTTAAAGGCAAGAAATGAGCAATAGCAGTCATATCCAAATCTGGAATAACATTAGAACCGGCTTTAGCGTTTAGGCATTTCAAGAACTTACTACAACAAGTTCAACCAGAAAATACTAATGAATACATTATTGCAATTACTGATGCAGAAAAGGGAGCTCTTAAAGAGTTATCAAATTCTGAGGGTTATACAACATTCACAATACCTAATGATATTGGTGGAAGATTCTCTGGTTTAACACCAGTGGGATTATTCCCAATGGCTTTTGCAGGAATAGATATTATTAAAGTTATGGACGGCGCTGCTAAGGCTAGAGATAAATATTTAAATGATTCTTCATTAAAAACTAATGATGCATTTAGATATGCTGTGGCAAGACACTTCTATGGATTGAAAAGATGGTCATATCATCCTGATAGAGCTACACCAAGCGGTAACAATCCAATGCATTGAACATTAAAAGGTTCAAAGAAATATTATGAAGAAGTATTTGTAACTTGAACACCAGATTTAATTCAAACATCAGAATGAGTTAAACAACTAATTGGTGAATCATTATCAAAAAAAGGAAGAGGAATTCTTCCAACATCAGCTACATTTACAAGGGATTTACATTCACTGGGACAGACATTTCAAGAAGGATATAAATCATTCTTTGAAACAGTTATATGAGTAGAAAAAGAAAGAAATGAAATTACAATTACTGATGATTTAAAAAACATTGATGGACTAAATTATTTAATAAAAAATAAATTTAGTGATACAAATATAATGACATACAAAGCGGTGACTGCTTCACATTTCAGTGGGGGAACGCCTGTTATGACTATTTTATTAGATGATAAAACAGAAGAAACATTAGGATATTTCTGATATTTTTTCTTCATAACAACAGCAATGTCAGGGTATCTTTTAAAGGTAAATCCATTTGATCAACCCGGTGTTGAAGTTTACAAAAAGAAAATGTTTAAAAATTTTAAAAGAGAACTAAATGGTAACGAAAAAAACAACTAAGAAAAAAACAACCACAACTAAAAAAACAACTAAAAAAAACTTCATGTTTCTAAAGAAAAATATTCTTGAAGTAAAAGACATAAAGAAAAATTATGGAAAACTTAAAGTACTTAAAGGAATATCTTTTAATGTAAAAGAAGGAGAAAAAATTGGAATCATTGGCGCTAATGGCTCTGGCAAATCTACTCTTGCAGAAATAATTTCACAAATAAAAGAACCTTCTTCAGGAGAAATTAAATTTTCATTTGGTAATGATAAAAAAACTATTTCTAAAAAGGTTGGTATCCAATTCCAAGAGTCAACATATCCAATGTTTTATAAATCAATAGATATCATTAATTTCTTCCTTGATGCTTCAAAAGCATCAGTAACAAAACTACAAGTTCAAAAACTTATCAAAGTCTTTCATCTAGAAGGTATAGAAAATAAATATGCACAAGATTTATCTGGTGGGCAAAGACAAAAGTTAAATGTTTTACTTGCAGTTATACATAATCCTAAACTTCTATTATTGGACGAAGTTTCAACTGGATTAGATATTGAGGCAAAAACAGATATCAAAAAATATATCAAAAAATATTTAGATGAATCACATGCTACATTAATTCTAATTTCGCATAATATTGATGAATTAGATTATTTAGTTGACAGAATTATTGTAATACATGATGGAAAAATATTTGCTGATTTAACAATGTCACAAATTAAAAAGAAATATGGTTCATTGAACAAGTATTCTGAAAATCTTTTCCTTAAACAATTCAAGAAACAACCAAAAACTCAGTGAGTTGATGCTAAGTCTCCTAAACTTCGTGTACATAGAGGTAAAAAATAATGATAGCTTTAATAAAATTACTAGGTAGAACATACTATAAATCACCTTCATGAATAACGGGGTATATAATACCAGCATTATTCTTGGCTATATTTTCCACAATTCCAGGAAGTAACTTAACTTCATCTGTTTCAATAGTTGTAACAATGACATTAATTAATCAAGGCATAACGATGTTTGGTTTTAATCTAATAGAACTTCGTAAATCAGTTATATTCAAAAGAATAGGATCAACAGCCATTACTAAACCAATGGCAATGATGGCATTCTTTATATGAGCATTTATATCAACTGGATTTATTATTATTTATATATTCTTGTTAACATGAATATTCGATGCTACTAATTTATCAATATTTGATTGAGATATTGTTAATTGAGCAGGAGTAATTCCAATGATATTTGTAGGACTTGCGGTTTCATTAGCACTTTCATTCTTATTTGTTACAATATCTAAAAATGTTGAAACATTTACTATGTATGAATTACTTTACTTTCTTCTAGCAACATTTGTGGGAGGAATATTCTTTCCGGGGCCCAACCCAGAATGAATGATATGAGTTGGAAAATTCATACCGCATGTGTATGTTTCGGATAACTTCGTAGCAGCATTCCAAGGACAAAATATATATAACATAGTTGAAGGTTATAACATTACAGTTGGATTTATAAGTGCTACAGACTTACCAAGTGGGGTAGGAACAATACTTGAATTCACTTCGTCTTCTCCTGTACCTAAAGATGTTGTTGAAAAATTCAATTTATTAACGGAAATACAAAATGGCTGAGATAGTACAATAATAAATGGTTTAAAACCTGACTATTCAAATTTTGTTGACTTCTTTACTCTAATTGAAGGAGATGTTTGGCAGTTCCGAGGTGAAGTAATTGGACAGAATACAGTTTCAACATTAAACGCAAACATTACATTATGAGTTCCATTAGGATCAACGGTAGTGGCATTTGCCCTAGCAGCAAAACTATTTAAATGAGATGCATAATAATATAATTATTTTTAAAAGACTTAAAAGTCTTTTTGTTATATAATAAAAATGTTATGAAAAAACTAAATAATAAAAATTTAGGTTTAATTCTAGCATTTGCCCCATTATTAATGAGTCCACTTTTGGGAACTATTAACAATGGTTTAAGTGCTGAATACTTAAATCAAACACAACAAAATAATATTTCTATTGAAACAAATATTTCTTCTCAATATGATAGTTTAGATGTTTATCTAGGTTTTGAGTATGTAGCAGAACAAGTAATAGAGAATAGCGGTAAAATTGCTTCTCCAAATGATGTTTGAATTAATTGAAAAGAAAACATTCAAATTAAAGAATCTGGAACTTCAGATTTAACATTAGATGATTTTACATATGTTAAATTTAGATTATCTGGAACAGATGATTCAAGTTTATATGATACAGAGGATGTCCTATTCTGAGGATCGGGAATTCTATGATCAGATGAAATAAATACAGTTGTTGAATGAGGCGCAAAAGTAACTACTCAACAATCATGAATAAGACATGACGAAAATATTAAAATTGATCCTGTTAATGAACCTGTAGCATTTAAAGATACATTTATTAAAGGTAAAGGATTACTTGGATCTATGGCTTATAACACACTTATAAACAATATTCCAGCAGCAGATCCAAATATTATGTATGACAAAATAATTTCAATTGATGATCTTACAAATAATGTTGGCGTAATCCCTTTTGAAGAAACATTTACAAAAGAAGAAGGTTCATTATCATTATTTGCAGAAAAACAAACAATTCAAACTGATGGCGAGTCACAAGCACAATACATGGAAAGAAATTATTGAGAATTATTAAATAGATCTTATAAAGATGTAGGTGCTGATGTTGGTAGCGATATACCCGATAGTGCTAGAGCCCACTCTGGTTATGGACACTCAGTTCTTAATTATGAACTATGACTAGTAGATGATGAAGAAACAGAATATCAAATTAAACCTGGGTTTTCTAATGTTGCACCTCCAACTGAAGAAGAAATTTTAATAGATGATAAAGGAGCACTTAATGCTTCATTAAAATCTAATGAAGCTGGATTATTTGGAATTATTAATATTGATAGACCATTTGCTTCAATAGAAGAATCAAATTTACCTGAATACTTTGACTTTGAGTTTAAAGTAGATAAAGTAGAAGCTGAAGGGAACTTAGTTACTATTTCGGAATGATTCAAACCAGAATATAAATTTGAAAGATTATTATGAGGACAAAATGAATTTGTAGTTCCTTATGATAAAGCGACTATTGATTTAGATGGGAACTTCGTTATTTCTGCTAGAAATACAAAA
Source organism: Mycoplasmataceae bacterium (assembly GCA_030621645.1). Taxonomy (GTDB): domain Bacteria; phylum Bacillota_I; class Bacilli_A; order Mycoplasmatales; family Hepatoplasmataceae; genus JAUXHI01. Next base: position 8,201 of record JAUXHI010000001.1, on the reverse strand, counting down.
GATCCAAGTTCTATAGAATATCTTTCAACACCTGCTCCAGTAAGTGTTTCAACGAAAGATACAACATCATTTGGCCTTACATGATATATGTGAGTAATCACTGCTGTTGCTGGTGTATTAATGTTAATTGGACTATTGTGATTAGTCTACAAAATGTTTAATGGTATTAAAATACATAACATTAAAAAAGGCAGTAAAATATAATTAAATGAAACTAAACAACTTATTAAGTTTGTTTTTTAATGAAAAAACTTAATACCAGTATGTTATAAATTATGTGAAAGGATGTTTTTACAATAAAAAATATATATGGATACAACAAAAAATATATTGAAAGAAAAGAAAAGAGAAAAAGGTAAATTCTTATCAGTTTTACAAAATATAGGTAAATCATTAGTCTTCCCAATTGCAGTATTACCTGCCGCAGCTATTCTACTTAGAGTAGGAGTGGCTATTTCAGATGCTGGTGTAGTCGATGGAAGTGCTGGTGCCCAATTTGTTTATTGATTAGGATGAATAATGTATACGCCGGCAAACGTAATATTTGGTAATTTACCATTAATATTTGCTATTGGTGTTGCATTTGGTTTTGCAAAAGACCATAGGGGAGAAGCTGCGCTTGTCGGAGCCATTCTATATTTAGGCATAGTAGCGGTTGGACAAGTTGAAGGTTCTTTCGCATCATTGATTTATGGTAAAGTCATGATGAAAGATGGATATTCAGAACTATTATACTTAGTTGTTGAAGCAGGTGGAGAAATTCATAATACATGACTTCTTAACTTTGGAGCATTTGGTGGTATAGGATCAGGGCTATTAGCCGCAATGCTATATAACAAATATTCAGAAGTTAGATTACCTGATGCACTTGGATTCTTCTCAGGTAGAAGATTTGTACCAATGATTGCAGTAGTTTCTGCAGCAGTAGTTGGTATGGCTGGTGCAATTATTTGACCATGATTTCAATACGTATTAGTAATGATATCAAAAGGATTGGTTGCAGCTCCAGAAGCAGCAGCAGGAGCTTACGCTTTTGCCAATAGACTATTAATACCATTTGGTTTACACCAAGTATTAAATGTTTACTTCTGATTCCAAATGCCAATTACTTCAGGAGGAGAGCAAGTATTTATTCAATCAGCAGAAGCTGCAACTGGTTTTGCACCATTGTTTGGAGATCTTAATGCCTTCTTGGCATCAACAGATGACTTAGTCATTCAAATTGATGGTATAACATTAACTGGTCAATCAGCATTTGATGCAATGCAAGTAGCAAATGTCGGAATATTCCAGACTGGCTTCTTCCCAATTATGATGTTTGGACTTCCGGCAGTTGGATTAGCAATTGTTAGAAACTCTGACAAAAAAGAATTGAAACAAACAATGACATTTGTAATGTCTGCAGTAGCAGTTTCATTCTTAACAGGTATTACTGAACCTCTTGAATTTGCATTTATGTTCGTTGCACCTGTACTATATGCAGCATATGCAGTACTTTCAGGAGCAGTTGCAGCTTTAACAGTTTTAACTGGTTCTTCATTTGGATTTGGATTCTCAGCAGGAGCAATTGACTTGTTCCTATCACTTCAAATTTCATCAAACCTATCACAAGGTGCATCAGCAGCTATGAATGGTTACATGGGATTAGTTTGAATCTTATTAATAGGAATCATGGTTGTGCCAGTTTACTATTTAATGGCAGATGTTATTATTAGAATGACAAATCCAGAAACAACAGGCAGAACAGCTGTAAAAGACTTTGTTAGACCCACATTTAAAGCAGCTGTAAAAGGCACATTCGGAAGTGGTGGGAAATAATGATTTTATTCAAAAAAACAAAAAATAAAAAACCTAAAATTGACAAAAGAGCAAAATTCATTAAAATGGCTGAAGACACAATTGAATATGTAGGTGCTGATAATATTATCAATATTGATAATTGCATATCAAGAGTTAGACTTACAGTTAAGAAAAATGATTTTATTGACAATGCAGGTGCTAAAAAAATTGGTTATATTGGTGTTGCAAAACCTGGTTCTGAAGCAGTACAATTAATAATTGGACCAGACGCAGAAGTTATAGCTAATGAAATGAAAAAGATATTAAATAAATAATATATAAAAGAAAAGAGAAAACAATGTTTTCTCTTTTCTTTTATAATAATTATGATAGAAAGAAGGGGGCAAACATATGAATACACTTCAAATTATGGGGGTAGTATTAGGTACATTGTTTGCCATACTTTCAGTATTAATGATACGTTTAGCATTTGCTGCTTGAGACTCAAGAGAACATGATGCTATGACGGCTGATCGTTATGATGGGAAAAAATATTTATGATTAAGATTTAAATACATTTGAATTTCAGTAATGTTATTCATTTCTGTTTGATTAACAATAGGTTTTTGAGCTTTACCAATTTTATTGTAGGGTGATATTATTTTACTTATTTTGTATATAATTAGTTAGTATGTATGGAGGGGTAGCGAAGTGGCCAAACGCGCCTGGCTGTAAACCAGTTCCTTTGGGTTCGGGGGTTCGAATCCCTCCCCCTCCACCATATTGGCCTGTAGCCAAGCGGAAAGGCAGCGGTTTTTGGTATCGTCATGCGATGGTTCGAATCCATCCAGGCCAGCCATTTTTGTGGTCCCATAGCTCAGCGGTAGAGCAACTGGCTTTTAACCAGTGGGTCGAAGGTTCAAATCCTTCTGGGATCACCATTTTTTGCCCAGGTGGTGGAATTGGTAGACACGAGGGATTTAAGCTCCCTTGATCGTAGATCGTGTGGGTTCAACTCCCACTCTGGGCACCAGTTAACATTATAAGCACTTGTTTGGTTTTGCTAAACAAGTGCTTTTATTTTACTTAATAGTTATAATTAAGATAATATGAAATTTAATATTCAAAGACTTATAGATAAGTTTGGGTTTGAAATTGTTAACAACCCAACAAATAAAAATGCTAAAGATTTAGAAATTGAAATATCGAAAGCATTACCTATATTGCTTGGTGTTCAACCACATATTAATGTTACAAATGTAGCATTAACTGCTGGACATGATGATCAAATAACTTTTACAGAAACAGAAAAATTATGAGAGTGAGTCACGGGTGACGAAAGTCAAGATTGAACCCCATCATTAGTAATTTTCACAAATGATTTTGATAAAACATCCGAAGTTTATAAAACATTAATTAGTGTTTTACAAAATAACAATGTGTTAGTTCTGAGTGTTGATTTACAACTTAAAGAATTTTATGTAATATGAGATCCATACATTATTGCTAAAACAAACTTTAAGGAAAGAGTGCATGGAGTACTTATGTCAATCTTTGGCGTTGGCGTTCTGTTTCAAGGACAATCTGGAATTGGTAAATCTGAACTAGCGTTAGATTTAATCAAAAATAACCATATTTTTATTGCAGATGATATAATTGATATATTTCATCATGGAGACAAATTAATAGGCAAGGCCCCATCAGCCACAAGACCATTCTTAGAAGTTAGAGGGGTAGGAATAATAAATATTGTAAAGTCATATGGTATCCAGAAAACAAGAAAGAACAATGAGATTGATTTAATTATTCAATTAGTCTCAATGGATAAATATGATAACTCTGAAAGACTTAATATTGAAAGAAAATATTTTGAATTTGAATTTGGATTTAAAATACAAAAGATAACTATTCCAATTGCTCCTGGTAGATCAGTGGCGACAATAGTTGAATCTGCAGTTATCAATTATAGAGAAGTTGAAGAAAATGGATATATCCCATTAAATGATATGGAAGAAAGAATAAAAATTAAAGGCGAAAGTGAATAATATGAATAACAATAATTTTCAAAATAACAAGAACATACAAAAAATACAAAAGATGTTTCAAAATCCTGAACAATTCAGAACAAAGAAATCACTTAAATATTTAATTTCAATATTATTTGGTTTAATACCAATGATAGGTGCATGAATATTTTTAAGAGCCCCAGGAGATGTGGCATTTGAAACAGAAACATTATTTGTGACAGGAATTAATTATGGAATGATGTGATTGATTGCAATAGGCATCCTAGTAATGTCAGTAATTGCGACAACACTATTTATTAAATTTCAACCTGAAATTAAACCAGATGTATTTGTGCCTACAATTACATTAACAGTGTTTATGTCGGCATTCTATTTATTGCCTCAGCTTGGACTCTTAGTAAGAATAGCTGCCTCATTTGGTTTCTTAATAGCTGGAGGTTTTATCTCGAGACTATTATTAATGGTGTATATCGTATATAAACTTCAGGCACAATTCAAAAAGATGAAACTTGAAAATCCTGAAACGTTTGCTGATATGGCAAATAAATTTAATCAAAGTGGACAAAATCCTTTCTCAGGAAGTAGCAATAATCAAGGTAGCGACCCATATGGTTACTCAGATCTACCTGATACATCTAAAACTTCTGAGTATCAAGATGATGAAAAATAAATAATTATTCATTAGACCAACTTAATAAAGATAATCAATAAATTGGTTGTCTTTTACTTTGGAGGTTAAAATATTCTTTTTTATTTATTAGATATAATATATTTATGAAACCAGTAGATTTAATAAAAAAATATCAAGATATCAGAATATACACTCACATTTTTCCTGACTATGATGCATTGACATCAGTTTTAGCATTCAAACAATTAATAGTTGATAACTTTGAAGATAAAAATATTGTATTAATTACTAATGATGAATTTAAGTTAAAAGACATTGATGCTGAACAATTTTATAAGGACTCAGAATATGATCAGAATACATTATCAATTGTATTGGATACATCAGATACTTGTAGAGTATCAGGAAAACATTATGTCGAAGCAAATGATCTAATTGTAATTGATCATCATAGCACTAATCTTAATTCAATTAAATCTACTATGTCAATCATTAAACCTGACCTTCCTTCAAACACTGTTCTACTATATGAATTAGCAAAGGGTGCTAATTGAAAAATAAATGATAGAACATTATTCTTGCTTGGGTTAGGTCTATACTCTGATACAAGTGGAGACATGACAAAGATTCTTTCAACTAGTGAATCAAGCGCGTTATGAGATTTAGTCAAAGACAATGAATTAGTCTATAATGAGGACATCCAATGAAAACCAGAGGGATATAGTGATATTGTTGCTTATATCAAAGACAATCAAATAAAGGACAACCAGGTAAACTATGTAATAATCCCACTTAGTGTATATACAAATACTAAAGTATTGTTTTCTAATATAAATAAAGATTCGGTATTGTTATTAGATAAAAATGAGTTCTTAGTTTTCGCTACAGAAATTTCATTTAAAGAGCAAACATATTATGTCGAAATCAGAACAACAAACCCAGAAAAAAGAGTAGATTTGATAGCAAAAGAATTTAATGGCGGAGGACATAAAAATAGATCTGGAGCTCTTCTTTCTCTAAAAGAAATCAAAAATCTTGTTAAAGTGTTGAATACATAAGGGAGCATATTTTCAAATAATTGTGATACAAAAATGAAAAAAGTAAGTTTTCATTTTTTTTTGAAAATTTTTACATTTTAAAGTAAATTTGGATTTATCATATTATTATCAACATTAAAAATGTTGAAAAAAAGTAAAAAAAGTAAAAAAAATATGAGTAAAAAAAATATGAGTAAAAACGATTTATTTGCAGAATTAAATGAAAATTCTGGATCTAAAAAATCACCAAAAAGTAGTTCTTTTAAAAAAGGATCTGATAATTCATCTAAAAATGAATTATCTATAACTAAAGCATGAAAAAGGCTTTCATCAAAATCTAAAATAGTAACAACTGGTGCTGCTGCTGTAATATTAGCAGGATCATCATTAGGGTTAGTCTTTGTTGGAATAGCAATGGGTGCTAAGCAAGCTTCATCACTAAATATATATATGTATGAGTCAACAGGGACAACAGCAGAATCAATCGCTGGTGCTAAAGTATTAGAAAACTACATGAATGAATCATCATTTTTTCCTGATGCAGAAATTCAAGTATTTGATGGATCAGTTAATCCACATGCATACTTAAATAATAGTACAGCTGACTTAGTTTTAGGAAACATAGCTCATTGATCTGAATACACAAGAGGTCAAAATAAAACTGCTAAAACAAAAGACACATCAATGTTCTTACAAGTTGTTAGATCAGAAATGAAATGAGATCTAATTGATAAAGAAAGTGGTAAACCATTATTAGGTTATGATGTAACATCATGAGCTAAGGACATGGACACTCTTGTTGTTGCAGCAAATAATTCATCTGGATGAGTTCCTGGAAATGAAAGTGAATGAGAACCAGATGGTCATTCAACATGATATAGATCACAAATGTTTGGATCAAAAGCTGGATTAACGAAAGGGGGAATAACATCAACAGACTTTGACAAAATAATAAAAAAATTTAAAGATGCTAGAGAAGTATTATCAGGAAAATCAAATGATGAAAAACCTCACATTGATGAAGTTCTAAATATTCTGAATGCTGACCAAAAAAATATTCCTCTATTTGGATATTCAAGAACAGGTTCATCATCAGGATATATAACGCCTACTAAAGCATTAGGAGAAATGTTTGAATTTGTAGGAAGTGAGTATACTGATGGAGCAGGTAATAAAGTTAATAGTGCTGAGCAAGCATTTAATGGAACTTTAGGAGCCGAATCAGACTTTATATCACAAGGTGCTCCAATTGACATGATTAAAGATGGAGAAGCACTTATGGGAGCTTCATTCAGTGGATGAAGAACTCAAAGCGGTAATGAGATTGGGTGACCAGAAAGTTATACTGATGGATTCACATTAGCAATCGGTGAAGCAATCTATAATGATGGTTGATTTACAAATTCAAATAAAATTGGAGAACAAATTGTCCAAGACTATACTGATCTTCTTAAATCATTGCATGGAATTAAAGAATTATATGATGATTCATTTTCAGTATGATCACATATCGGGTATCAAACAATAAATAATGATGCTCACCTTTTGCCTGCTGATTTACAATAAAAAATAATTATGATTTTTAAAAGAAATAAATCTATTAAAAAACAAGCTGCTAAAGCTTTGGCAGTGAAGGAAAGAGATGAATCATCTCTTTCCTTGTTTTATAAAACTAAAGAAAAGATTAAATTATCAACCACAACCGTAATAAAAACAAAGAACAGTTACACTACTAAAAAGATACCAATTAAAAAGGTTCTAGCTATTTTGACAATATTAATTGTTATTATTGGTTCCTTTATACTTGTTCCTCCAATAATTAATGGAACAGCTTTATTAAATTGAATTAAATTATTAGGTCAATTCTTCAACTTCCGTGATGTCACAGTGGAAGGAGGAGTGGCAAAAACAATTACTCAAACATTTGAGGCTGCTTATAAAGGGATTTTTGAATCTTTGATAATGACAACTGTCGGGATGACTATAGGTGTTGCTTTGTCAATTCCTACAGCTTTAATTGCATCAAAGAACGTTAACCAGCATCCATCAATAAATGTTCTAATGAAAACAATAGTTACTATTTCTAGAGCACTTCCTATTGTTATGCTTGCTCAGATTATCAGTCTTCCATTTGGGAGATATTCTGACTTTGCAGGAACAATTACACTGACACTATTTGTGTGATCAACATTTACAAAATGATTATATGAAGACATTGAAGACATAAGTAATGAAACATTAGAATCAATGAGAGTTTCTGGATTATCAAATAACCAGTTATTGAAAAATGTTGTGCTTCCTGAAGTTTCGCAAAAAACAGTTGCTTCTGGTTTCTATATGTTTGAAATAACTTTTAGATTTACGGCAGCACTAGGTCTGTTTGGTTTTGGTGGTATTGGTTTTGTTATGAAGACTTATAACTTCACCAATCCTTCACATTGAGGTCACTTGCTTGTAATAATGTCACTATTCGTAATGACAGTTATGCTGCTTAATATTTTATCAACTGTTGTTCAAAAATACATTGTAAACTATAAAACAAAAAGAACACTTTTTGGCAACAAAGAAAAAGATATTCAATTTAAAGAAATGATCAATAGCAAAAAAATAATTATAAAACAAAAAGAAGAATTAACTTTTATGACTTCCTCAAGGAAACCTAAAATGCATAAATATGTAATATCACTTATTCTCATATTGTTAATTTCATTAACAATATGAAAACTA
>JAUXHI010000018.1 GCA_030621645.1 Mycoplasmataceae bacterium | reverse complement strand
ATAAAAAATAAATATAAAAATATTTATAAGTTGATCAAAAAAGATCTGCTTAAGATCTTAAAAGAAGTTTCATTATTAAAGAATATTAAAACTTCTACTGTTGGTTTATTAATGGTTTCATCTTCTGAGATGAAAAAGATTAATAAAAAAACAAGAAAGATAGATAAAACAACAGATGTTCTTTCGTTCCCAATGAATGAAGTACTAGAACATGAGTATTATTTAGGTGATGTAGTTATTAATGCTGATATAATTAAGAAACAAGCAGCATCAATAGGTTCTGACAAAAGAACAGAAATGAAATTTCTGTTTATGCACAGTTTACTTCATTTAATTGGATATGATCATAAGAATGAAAAAAACTACAAAGCAATGAAGAAAAAAGAACAAGAGATATTTAGAAAATTAGGTTTTAGAGATGATTAGATTATTTAAATTAATGAGTAGCAAGATAGCAAATGCCTTGAGAGGATTATGAATAATCCTTAAAGAAGAAAGATCTTTATGATTCCATATTCCTGTTGCACTATTAGTAATAGTATTTGGGATAGTATTAAAAGTAACATTCATAGATTGATCATTAATTATTATTGCAATTTCACTAGTGGTAGGGTGTGAAATTATTAATACTGCTATTGAATATATCGTTGATATTATTTCATTCGAATACAATGTTAAAGCTAAAAAAATTAAAGATGTATCTGCTGCGGCTGTATTGTTTTCAGTCGTGGCAGGAATAATAATAGTACTACTAGTGTTTATTCCATATCTGACATAAAGGAAATAAAATGTTTATCAAATTACAAGAATTATTAAAAAACTCATACTCACCATTTTCACATTATTCAGTTGCTGCTATTGTAGTTACTAAAGATGCTGTAGAGTATTCAGGTGTTAATGTTGAATCAGCATCATTTGGTGCTACAGTATGTGCTGAAAGAACTGCAATCAATACTGCTATTACTAACGGAGTTAATAAAGGTGATATTGTTGAAGTTCATGTACTTGCTAAAAACAGAAAACTAGGAGCTGATGTTAATTCATTCTCAACTCCTTGTGGAATATGTAGACAAGTTATTAGCGAACAATCTAATAAGGGTGCTAAAGTCTTTGTTTACAATGGAGATGGAGTAGTTAAAGAATTACAAATAAGTGATTTACTACCAGGTGGATTTTCTGAAGGTGATTTAATTGTTTAAATCTGGGTTTGTAACAATTGTTGGAAAACCTAATGCAGGCAAATCCACATTACTTAATGCAATAATAAAAGAGAAAGTTGCTATTGCAACTCCTAAAAAGAATACAACCAGAAATCAAATAAAAGGAATCTATAATGATGACGATTCACAAATTGTCTTTATAGATACTCCTGGTTTCTTAAAAGATAATTCATTATTAGAAAAACATATGAAATCGAGAATTTCAGATTCTATTAATGGTGTTGATATAGTTTTATTCTTACTTCCATTTTGAAAGAATCTTGATGAAGAATATTTAAGAAATATTCAATTTTCAACTAATGGAGATACAAAGAAATATATTCTATTGTCTAAAATAGATAAAGCCACTAATAAGAAAGATCTTTATGATGCAGCTATCGCTGCAGAAGAAACAGGAATATTTGATAAGATCATTCCAATTTCTTCTATTAGAAATACAAATATTGATCATTTAATATTTGAAATCAAAAAGGATCTAAATGAAGATGTTGCTTACTATGATAGAGACAAGACACATGAATTCACAGATGATTTTTATGTAGCTGAAATAATAAGAGAGAAAGCATTGTTTAATCTATCAGAAGAAATACCACATGAGATGTTTGTTACTATTCCTAAACTGGAAAGAAAAAAAGGAACAATATACATCAATGCAGAGATAATCTTAGCTAGAGATTCACTAAAATCAATTGTTATTGGTAAGAATGGTGAAATGCTAGGTAAGATTGGTACTGCGGCAAGAATCGAACTTGAAAAGTATTTTGGTAAAAAGATTTACCTTGAGACTTTTGTTAAAGTTAGAAAAAAATGACAAGAAAAAGATTCTATAATAAAATCTCTTTAATTTGCTAATTTACCAATATGAATGAAATAATATCAAAAGTATACGTATTACATATAAAAGAAATAGAAGAGCACGATGCTCTGATTTATGTTTTGAATGAAGATGGAGTAATAATTAGATTAAGGGCCTTAGGTTTTTTTAAACCTAAGTCTAAGAATAGATTAGAGACTAAACTATTCTCATTAGTAGAGGTTGAATTCTTTCAGAATCAAAACTTTCCTAATTCAGGTAAGTTAAAAAGATCAACATCTATTAAACCCGCGCAACCTAAAAATCATCAACATTTAAATATATTGACATTAATAACTAGAATACTAATGCAATTCAAGAATGTGAATTCTGAAGTATACCCAATCATTACTAAAATTCTTAAAGATATGGAATTTAACACATTTAATTTATCAAATATTATATATTTGATAAATAAAGTATTAAGTGGTGAAAGAATCAAAATGGAACTAACTAAATGTGTTTTATGTAAAAGAAATGATAAGATAAGTGGTTTTTCACTTAATGAAGGTGGGTTGATTTGTTCTGAATGTGATCCAAATGGAGATTTCAGGCTACCAGTTAACACAATTAAAAAGTTAATGAAGTTATTTATAATTAACGACATTAACTTAGTAGGGGAAATACAATTCTCTCCAGCAGAAGAAACTGTTGTTAAAGAAATGTATAAAAACTTCCTAAATGATAATTTAGGATGAAATGTAAGAGCATTAGATAATATATAAGGTAAAATTATATTGATATGAAAGATAACAAAGAAATAATTTCATTTTTAAAGGTTAAGGGATTTGTATTCCCTGGATCTGAAATATATGGTGGTTTAGCTAATTCATGAGATTACGGACCATTGGGAGCACTTTTAAAGGACAACATTAAGAACCTTTGAAAGTCTTTCTTTATAGATCAACAACCAAATACATTTCATTTTGATTCTTCAATAATGTTAAATAAAAAAGTCTGAGAAGTTTCGGGACATTTAGCTAAATTTGTAGATCCAATGATTGATTGTAAAGAATGTAAAATAAGATATAGAGCAGACTTTTTTATTGAAGAACACTTTGAAAAAAATCCAGACAGTATGTCATTCGAAGAAATGAGTGAATTAATTCACTCAATGGATTGCCCAAGTTGTAAAAAGAATAACTGAACAGATGTTAGAATCTTTAATCTAATGTTTAAATTTGATAACTCAAAATTAGGAGAAGGAGATGAAATATATTTAAGACCTGAAACAGCTCAAGGTATTTTTATTAACTTCTTAAATATAATCAACTCTATTAACCCAAAACTTCCTTTTGGAATAGGTCAAGTTGGTAAAGCGTTCAGAAATGAAGTAACACCAGGTAACTTCATTTTCAGAACTAAAGAATTTGAACAACTTGAATTAGAATACTTTACTACTAAGAATGGAGAAGAAGTAGCGTTTGACCATTACATAGGATTAATAGATATATTCTTAGAAAAAGTTGGATTATCAAAAAATAACTTTAGAAAACAAGACATTGCTAAAGAATCACTTGCTCATTATTCAAGTAGAACAATTGATTATGAATATAACTTCCCGTTCGGTTGAGGAGAACTATTAGGTTTAGCTAATAGACGACAATTTGATTTATCAATACATTCAGGTTCTAAATTAGGTATGAGAGATTCACAAACTAATGAATTTATTGTTCCTTCAGTAATTGAAACATCATTTGGTGTTGAAAGACTGTTCTATGCAATCATTTCTGAAGCATATACAAAAGAAGATGTAGATGGAGAAGAAAGAATAGTTCTTAAACTTCCATTTAAGATAGCTCCATATAAAGCCGCTGTAACTCCATTAACTAATAAACTTGATAATGAAGCACAAACTTTATTTAATGAGCTATTAGAGCAGGAAATAGGACCAATAACATATGTTACATCTGGTTCAATTGGTAAAAGATACAGAAAACAAGACGCAATAGGTACTCCTTTTGTAATAACTTATGATTTTGATGCTCTTGAAGATAACTCTGTAACTATTAGACATAGAGATACTATGAAGCAAGCAAGAGTACTAATAAAAGATATCAAAACATATATTTTAAATAATGCAAAATAACTTAAAAGATTTAATAAAAGAAATAGAAAGCAAAGCAAAGATCGAGGAAATAATTTCTAACTCCATTCATCTAGAACGTAAAGGAAATAATTACATCGGTCTTTGTCCTTTTCATACTGATTCTAATCCTTCGATGTCAGTTTCACCTGCCAAAGGGATATTTAAATGTTTTTCATGTGGTGCTGGTGGTAATGTAATTACATTTGAACAAAACTTCAAAGGTATTTCATTTATTGATGCAGTAAAAGAAATCTCTAATACATTAGATATCGATTGAAGAAAACACTTATCTGAAAGACAAGTAACAATAGATCATGAATTAAAAGCTATTTGAGAAGTAAATAAAGAAGCTTTAAACTTCTTTAAATATTCTTTATCAACTTCTGAAAAAGCAATGGCTTATGTTAAAAATAGAGAATTAACAGAAGATGCTATTTCTGAATTTGAAATAGCTTGATCTGATAATGATTCAAATCTAATTAATTATTTAGTGAAGAAAGGTTTTGAAGAATCAATCATAGTTAAATCTGGATTAGCTAAACTAGATGATGACAAAGTCAAAACTTACTTCATAAACAGATTAATGTTTCCTATCAATGATAAAAATGGAAACATAATAGGTTTTTCAGGAAGAATAATTAAAGATTCTAAATACTCTAAGTATTTAAATACACCTGAAACTAAAGCGTTCAAAAAGGGAGAAATACTTTATAACTACCATAGAGCCAAATCGCCAGCTTCATTAAAGAAAGAAGCTATCCTTGTTGAAGGATTTATGGATGTAATAGCATATTACAAAATTGGATTAAAGAATGTATTTGCAACTATGGGTACTGCTTTTACAAATAAACATGCACTTGAACTTAAAAAGGTAACTAATAATATAATTCTTTCTTTTGATAAAGATATATCAGGTATTAATGTATTAATCAAAACAGGTAAAGAATTAATTAGTGCTGGAGTTAAAGTTAAAGTTTCATTTCCAAAAGTAGGCAAAGATGTTGATGAATACTTAAAAATATCATCACCAGAAGAAGTTCTGACTAATTTTGATAATGCAGAAAACTTCCTTAAGTTTTATGTAGATCAATTATTTAAAAGTGCATCAATAGAAGCGCCTGACTTTGAAAAAATTAGAGAAGTACTTAAAGTCATTAACTTAGCCGATGATGAAGTTCAATTAAGCTTCTACATTAATAAAATAGCAACACACTTTGGTGTTGATAAAGATATATTAATAAAACAATCTGATTTATTAAATAAACAACAAACAAAATTAAACCAAGCAAGTAAAAGAAGAAATCAAAATGCAGATTCTGATTACGTTGAGCAAATGTATAAATCTGCTAATTTAACAGAAGACATTAAAAAAGCAAGTAATTACATTGCTGACCCTTATGAAAGAATACTATCTGATGAATTAGACCTACTTAGTTGTGCATTAAATTCACCAGATGCTCATGAAGCGATTACACAATCATACTTTATGTTTTCTAATAAGCACACAAAAGATTTAGATAAATGAATTAAAAAACATACAGAAGAAACAGGAAGTTTTTCATATGATGAATTCATAAATACAATTGATGATGCTGACATTAAAGATGCTTTTGAAGAACTTAAAGCTAAATTAAAAGAATCATCACTTAATGCTTGTTTACAATTAATAAACAATTTAAATGAAAAGAGAAAATTGATTGATAAAAAAATCTTAATGGAAGATTTCAGAAATGAGGATGATCCCGAAAAGAGAAAATTCATTCAAAAAACAATGAAAGATAAGGACTAATAAAAAAAGGTATAATTAAGAATATGATTAAATCTACTAAGAAATCAACAACAACTAAAAAAACACCTACAGTTAAAAATGTTAAGGTTAAGCAACAAGAAGCAAAACCTTTCACAGTATCAGCTACTGTTCAAAAGAAATATAATCACATTGTTTCATCATTATCTACAACACTTAAGAAAATCAAAAAAGAAAAGTTCACTACTGAAGAAGTATTTGATATCTTGTCTAGACAAAATATTTTTGTTCCAGATGAAGATGCAGATGACTTTTTTGATATTTTAGTATACAAAAATGTTGTACATAGAAACCATATTTCAGATGATGATCAACTTGCATTAACAAAAGACTCTAATGAAATGCTTGAAGACAATGAAAGAGAACAAACTGTTATTGAAGAACTAAGAGAATTAGATGACAAAGATTTAGATAACAGCCTTGGTAAAGCAAATGACCACATTAAGTGATACATGAGATGAGTTGGAAAGTACGGAGTACTTTTAACAGCTGCTCAGGAGATTGCTTTAGCTAAAGCAATAGTTGATGCCAAAGACCCAAAAGCAACCCCAGTAATGAAAGAGAAAGCTGAAGAAGCAAATAAAGAACTAATCAATAGAAACCTTAGACTAGTAATTGATATTGCTAAAAGATATAGAAACAGAGGGTTGCCATTTCCAGACCTTATTTCAGAAGGAAATAATGGTTTAATTAGAGCTATTGGTAAATATGACTATACTAAAGGATTCAAAGTTTCTACATATGCTACATGATGAATACGTCAAGCTATTACAAGAGCAATTGCTGACCAAGCAAGAACTGTTAGAATACCTGTTCATATGATTGAAACAATCAACAAACTATCTAAAGTTACAAGAGAAAAATGACAAGAATTTGGTAGAAGACCTACTGATGATGAATTAGCTAAAGCAATGGGTCCTGAATTCACTGCTAAAAAGATTAACAATGTTAGATTAATTAATATTGACCCATCTTCATTAGATAAATCAATCGGATCAGAAGGAGAATCATTCTTATATGACTTCATAGAAGACAAAAAAATATCAACTCCTGATGGATATGCACATGATTTAGAAATCTTAAAGATTATTAATGAAATATTACCTAAATACTTAAATGTAAGAGAGGTTGAAGTAGTTAGATTAAGAAATGGGTTAGTAGAAGGTAAAGCAGTAATAGGAAATAGATTATCTCTTGAAGAAATTGGAGAGAAACTTAATATTTCTAGAGAAAGAGTTAGACAAATAGATTCTAAAGCAATGAAGAAACTAAAAGATAAAGCTTATAAAGATCTTATACATTTAAAAAACTTTGAATAATGAGTTACAAAAGAATTAATTATATACTTTCACAAATAAACGAAACAGATAAAGTCTTAGATATTGGTGCAGACCATGGATTTGTACCAATTTTCTTATTTAAAAAATATCCTAAAATAGTTGCTGATGCAAGTGATGTTAATAAAAAGCCTTTAGCAATAGCTAAAGCAAACATCCAAAAAGAAAAATTAACTAAGAAAATTAATTTATTCTTATCTGATGGAGTTAAAGATGTTGATATTACAAAATACAACACTTTTGTAATCGCGGGAATGGGCGGAAATGAAATATCAAAGATAATTAAACAAAAGAAACTAAAAGCTAAATTGATATTACATCCGACATCAAACTACCAGAAGCTAAGAAAAATACTTTCAAGTAATGGTTATAAAATCATTAAAGAAACTATAATAAAAGAAAGAAACATATTTAATGTAATAATTATTGCTATACCTGGTTTTCAATATCTAACTAAAAAAAATCAATATTTGGGACCTCTTCTTAGAAAAGAAAACTCACAGGATGTGGAAGATTATTATCAAAACACACTCAATCATAATGAAAAACTTTTCATCAAAACCAACAAAAAACAATTTAAAAAAAATAGTAAATATTTAAAAAACAAATAAAAATTATTAAAGGAAATTTATGTTAAAAATAAAAACAGTACTTGTTGAAAAAATGTGAGGAGGAACTAATCTTAAAAAATATAACTTTGATTTACCTTCTGAAAAAACCGGGGAAGCATGATTAATATCAGGTTTCAAAGGTTATGAATCAAAAATAGAAAATAAGGATTTAAATTTATCAGAATATTATAAAAAAAATCATGATAAATTTAATAATTTTAATTCTGAAGAATTTCCATTGCTTGTCAAAATTATTGATGCAAATGATAAATTATCAGTTCAGGTTCACCCAGATAATAAATTAGCTCAAGAATTAGATGATTATCCATTTGGTAAATCAGAAGCATGATACATAATAGATCATAAACCTAATGCAAAAATTATTGTAGGTTCAAAAACAAAGAATAAAGAAGAATTAATTTCAGCAATCAAAAAAAGAGATTGAAACAATGTATACAATGTTATTAATTCAGTTAAGCACATAGCTTTAAACATTGATGCCGGAACAATTCATGCAATTCTTGAAGGAAATTTAATATATGAAGTTCAGCAATCTTCAAATCTTACTTATAGAATGTATGATTTTGATAGATTGGAAAATAATAAACCAAGGGAACTACATATAGAAAAATCTATTAAATCAGTAACGACAAATAATAATATTCAACAGTTACCAAAAACAATTATTGATAACTCTGAATTAAACATAACTCAAATAATAAATAATTCATTTTTCATACTTGAAAAATGAATTATGAAAGATAAAACATCAGTAAAATTAGATGTTAATGGAAGAAATTTCTTGTTAGTTTCTAATCTAGAAAATCTTGAAGTAGAAATAAATTCAATGATTTTAAGAAAAGGAGAATCATTAATAATTGAAGCAGATGATTTAAATGATAAAGTAATACTTACTAAAGGGGAATTACTTGTAAGTTATCCAAAATAGTAATTAATATACAATTTTATATGAAGAGAAATTTACTAAAAGATCAATTAATAACATTGCGTATTACAAAAGTTCATAAAGATCAGTTAAAGATACTTAAAAATAGAAATGGTTATAATAATCTTTCTGATTTATTGGGTGATCTAATATTTGAAAATCAATGCAACAATTAAAAACAACGAACATTATCTTAAAAAATTCATTGCAACACCATAAAAACTAAATAATAAATCAATAAATTTATTAAATGACATAATAAAAAACAAATTCTAATGATACTGTTTATTTTTTATGGAAAGAAAAATATATTTTTCTTAAGTGAACATTCAAAAAATTTATATCCACACTCACAATATTGATGAATTTGTAAATAAACGTAGAGCATTCTAAACTAACCCAGTAGAAGTTGACAATCGAGAAATCGATTGTTTTTTATTTTAAGGAGACAAAAATGGGTAAACATTTATCAAAAAAAACAAAGAAAACAGAGAAAACATCAATATCTTGGTTATTTACTTGTAATTATTGTTGGGAACATTAGAACTATGATTACTGTAGTTAATTAAATTGTAAAAAAGTTTGTTTTTTTTTTTTTTTATATAATTTAATTATGATGCGTATAAAAGTAAGAAATTATAATAACAAGAGAAAGAAATATATTTTGGGTTTAGGAACAATAATAGCACTAACGGCTGTGATACTAATGCCTTTATTACTTCTTTTGCCTAAATCTAGCCCAGAAGAATTAGGAATAAAAGATTTAGAAGCAACATCAGTAGGAGATTCAGATGATGGTGAATATTTAGACCATACATTTGAATTCACTGCTAATGAAAATGATGAATATACATTTATTTATGATTTCAGAAAAGAAGAAGTTAAAGATGAATTAGAAGAAATTGATTGAAGAGATGTAAAACCAAGCCATGTGTCAGATGTTTATGAAAAAGATTCTATTGTTAATTATGTCATTCCTGGAGAGGATTTTCGTTTTAATGAAAAATATGTCTTCTTAGTTTCATACTACAACAGCGAAGAAGAAACACCGGTGATTGATGATGACTTAAAAATTAGTGAAAAGAAATTTTCTGTAAGATCGTTAAAAACTAAAGAAATTATTTTTGCTACACCAGAAACTAGCCGAACAACAGCTGACTTATCATTTACTGTTGATAATCCTGATAATATCCCAGAAAATACTTTTCATGAAACAACATCAGAGCGAGGAGAAAATATTAAAACTGACCGAGTTAATAAAGGAGATAACAACCAATATACAATTAACTTAACTGAGCTTGTTCCAAACACATGATATACAACAACTGTTACTGTGGGAAGAGCAATTGATGAACTAGAATGATCTACAACAAATACAACATTAAATTTAGGAAGTTTTCACTCTTCGCTCTTCACTAGTGATGATAAATTATTTATGTGAGGAAATAATTACCGTGGTCAATTAGGTACTGGGAATACAAATCATCATATAGATACTCCAACAAATATTACAGCTAATTTTGTTGGACAAGCAAATTTAATAGGTGCCCAAATTTCTCTAGGAAGACTTCATTCTTCACTTTTAACTAGTGATGGTGAATTGTTTATGTGAGGAAGAAATGTCCATGGTCAATTAGGTACTGGGGATAGAACTGATAGAACTACTCCAACAAATATTACAGATAAGTTTGGAGAAGCAGATTTAATAGGTGCCCAAATTTCTCCCCAAATTTCTCTAGGAGAGGAACATTCTTCACTTTTAACTAGTGATGGTAAATTATTTATGTGAGGAAGAAATGAGCGTGGTCAATT
>JAUXHI010000032.1 GCA_030621645.1 Mycoplasmataceae bacterium | reverse complement strand
AATGGTGCCTTGTTATTTGTAAACGTATACTTGTTTATTACTAGTTAATGTCCTCTGTGGGCACTATTTACTTTGTGAAAAAAATATTTTGTTTTCTTTCAATAAAATTATATCAAAGCTTTTATTTTATAGGCTAAAATGATTAAATATTTTATACTATCTTTATAATACTTTTTATAGTATAAATATAGATTATTTTCAATTATTAAAAGATAGTGTTTTTCATAAGAAATTCATCAGTTATGTTAATTGGTGTATTTTTGTCACCAAGGTTCCTAGTTCCTAATTGGCCATATGCATTATATCCTCACACATATAATTGTCCCTTAGCAGTAAGTAAAGATGAATGACGATCCCCTATTGAAATGGCAGCTCTGGTTAAATCTGGATTATTAGGAAATTCATTAGTTATTTCAATTGGTGTATTTTGTTGTTTATTATTTCCATTACCCAATTGACCATAATCATTAGCACCTCACATAAATAATTGACCACCAGTAGTAAGTAAAGATGAATGTTCGCCCCCATGGAAATGGTGGCATCTATTTTATTTATAGAGTTTTTAATTTGTTTCTCTTTAAGCACTATTGATAAAACAATTGAAAATAATAATACTAATAATAGTTAAAATTAAAAGAGTAAAAAGCAAGTACTTTTTATTATTATTTATTGAAGTCCATGTTTTCTGCATCATTTCTTAACATCCTTTAAGTTTTATATATTTAATAATAAATACTATTTCTTATTTACTATAATCATATTATCATCAAGGGATAGTTTATTTAAATTTTAATTTTTAATAAGATAAGTTTACTTACCATCTCATGCAGCCGTACCATCTCAAACAGGTATAGCTTCTAAACTTTCTAAACGAATTTTTGCTTGCTCCTCAGGTGTAAGATCAAAATAATCTGTTTCTAAACCTGCTTCTCAACCTCCATAAGCAGAATTACCACCTAACAATACATAGCCTTCATTTCATTCTGCATCTGTTCATGTGTCCGTTTTAGCATCATATTTTTTACCTGGAGTTTCAGTAGAACCAAAGTTGTCAGAAATATGACCCTCATAAATTTTTGTTCTTTCTGTATTTAATTTATGTTTAGAAGCATTATCATTAAAGTCATCTAAATTATCACCTATTCTCATAATTGTTTTTAAGGCAACTTTATCTCCTGAATCAGTATATGCGGAAAGATCATAACCACCAGCAGTATCATTCATTGTAGTCATTCTAATTTCTTTATGTACTCAATCATTATCATCAATAGTTCATGGTTTTTCTTCTGTTGGATCTATTCCTTTCATTCAAAAAACTCAATCATTCAAGTATTGTTCATCTAATCCCTCTTTGATTAAATTATTTTTAGTGGATTGCCTGAATGATTGCGGACGATCTGAATTAAACATTACTACTCCCCCCCCTTCTCAAACATGTTCAATGAAATCAATTGTGCCATCTATTTCTGTTGCTTGTTCACTTGTTATTCAATTTTCTCATGTCTTTGGTGAATAAGTTTTATTATTAATAATATTATAATTTTGATAAGAAATATTACTTAACACTGTCTCATCAATATCCATAAATACAACAGGAATAGCTTTATCTGCATCTGTATTAGAAACAGCACCAGTAGCTGCATCTACTTTATCTGTTTGAAAACCATCTTGTTCTTTTAAATCATCAAACATTGCTTCAGCTGCCTTATATTGGGTTCTTGCCATAGCTTTCATTTCTGCAGAACCAGTATATCATGCATTACCAGCAATAAAATCTCTTCTATAATTCACTTCATTTTTTGAATTTGCATAAAATATAGTAATACTTATGGGCAAACTTATTATACTCACTAAACCTACAAGACCTAAACCTAATCATGTTTTTTTATATTTCATTTTAATTTATATTTCCTCTTTTCTTATTATTATAATTATTATAACATTAAGCAACTCTCGATGCTTTGAGTTTAAAAATGGAGTGTTGAAATTAGGTAAATATTTTATTGATCTTTTAGTTTTACTTAACTTAATCATTTTTAAATTAAGTAATGACTATCTTTAATAAAGATTAAAAAACTATAAAGTATTAATTTATTTGAACAATGTTATTCAATATGAAGAACATTACATTAAGAACCAATTAATCATGGTTGAAAATTTAGGTTGCCTATTGTCTTTTTGCCTGCTTTTCTTATTTCTATGTAGGAACTTTATTATTTTTCTTAATCATTCCTTTCTTATGATACTTTCTACATCTAGCTTCATATTCTTTATCACCAACTTCAATTTAGTTAGTAGATGTCCCTTTCCTAAAAGTAATAGTTGCTGCATTTCCACAAACAAAACAAATTGCAGCCTTTTTATCTATATTATCTGCAATTGCTAAAATATCCCCGGCAAAACGAAAAGGTTTTCCTATGAAATCCCTGTCTAAGGTTGAAACAATTACTCTTTTCCCTTCATTAGCTAAATCAAGAATTAATTGTACAATATCTTTATCAAAAAAATTGTGCTTCATCGATTGCTATACAATCATAATCTTCAGCACTCACTGCTTTTTTGATTCATCTGTTTTATTATTTTTTGTTTGATACATTAAGTGCAAATCTATTAAATCTTTTTCTATGGTTTTAATTTGTCCATTATTATTTATTAAAAATATTACAAACCTCTTTAGTTGTCCGATGATCTTTTTTTAATATTTCTTCACATATAAATATGTGCTATTGCAATTAAGAAAGCCCCACCCAAAACAAGAATAAAAATACTCCATACTCATCACCTATTAGAATTTATAAGTTCATAATCAGAATTAAATACTGCTTTATAAAAAGATATAGTTCCAAATAATATATTAATTACTGAAGAAATTATAATAACTATATTTGTTATAAGAGAACTTCCTTCTAGTATAGGAAGAAATAATAATACTAATGATAGAGCAATAGAGAATAAGGAGAAAATGATTACTATTGTTCTTGGTCTTTTATATGAGCTTCTTTGGGTTGAAGTAATTATTGTTGGCGTGTTAATATTCTTTGACCTTATATTTATTTCAGCCCACTACTTCAATATTTTGCATTTTTCCTTTAATAATTGAATAATTAATTTGAATTTTTTTATTATTAATTTTAAATTTTTTGCAACCTTTAAAAGTTTGAGTTCCAAATACCTCAATTAATAAAGTTTGTTTTTCCAAATCTTTAAATTCATATTGGCCTGATTCAAAGGTAATAAATATTTCATTAGCTTTTACAAAAATTGGGTATTCTAAATCAGAATATTTTATTTTCTTGAAATGATTTCCTAATATTATTTCTTTTTTATTAAAATAATTTACTCATGTTCCTTCTGGAAAATAAATATTTCTTTCATCTAATTTAGATAATAAGGGAGCAATCATAATATTATCATTTAACATATATTGATCTTCAACTAATAATGCATGACTATCATTTTGAAATTCAATTGCTAATGGTCTCATTATTGTTATTCCAGTCTTGATTGCATTATATTCTCCAATTTTATAATGTGGCAATCATTTTCTTTTGATTTCAAAAAATGTTTTTGCAATTTTTATTGCCTTTTCTCCAAAATGTCATGGTTCTCTATGTGAAATGCCATGTAGTCTTGTATATGGAACTAAGGTACCATATTGTAATCATCTATTGTAAAGCTTATCATCTACATCAGAAATAAAACCTCCAATATCTGTTCCTCACAAAACCTCCCCAGTCATAGAGATGGAAAGTCCAGCCCTAACAGAGAATTTTAATTCTGATCACCTTGCATATGAATCTCCCCCTCATTTTCCTGGAAATTTATGGGTACCAATATATCCTGGTCTTGCAATATTAGCAGTATTTTCTTGCCCATAAACTTCCGCATTAGCTTCATGTGCTGCTTTATTATATAAATAAGTAAAGTATTGTCTCATTTCAAGACCATTTTTACCATTGAAAAATTCTGCTTCTTCAGGCACTCCATCTCCATAATCCACAATAGTGTATCTAAGTCCTTTTGAAAATAAATCTATCAATTTTGATTTTCAAAAGGTATATGCTTCTGGATTTGTGAAATCTATTATAAAATTATTTTCTTGATAGACCTCCACTCCTGTGTAAGGATGGGCATACCCCCCCATATTATTTCTTACTAAAAAACCTTTTTCAAGTGCTATTTGATAAAATTCTGAATTATCACTTTGAATATATGGATTTATCCAAAAAGATATTGCTACATCCTTTTGGGTTGTTAATGTGAAAAATTCTTTTATATCTCCAAATCTTTCATCTGCAATTACAAAATTACATGACTTAGTATATCTATTCTTTAATCATTTTGGATCAATATTAATGACATCTATTGGTAATTTATTGTTTTTAGCTTGATTTATAATATCAAATACTTGTTCTTTGTCATGGTAATAAAGTTTTGAATATCATATTCCATATGCTCTATCATCTATACCATTTATTCTGCCAGTAAGTTTTGTATAATCTTGTATTATATCTTTTAAAGAATTTCCTGCAAAAATAAATAGATCTAAATATTCAGCACTATTC
>JAUXHI010000010.1 GCA_030621645.1 Mycoplasmataceae bacterium | reverse complement strand
ATATATAATTAACTATATAAAGATTATGTACGAAGAACTTTGAATGCAAATTGTATTATCATTAATAGTTGTATGGTTGCTTGTTATGTCAGCATTTTATTCGTTTTCAGAAATGGCACTTGCATCTTCAAATAAAGCTAGACTAAATACAATTCTTAAAAACTCTAAAACTGAAAAAAGAAAAACAAAAATTAAAAAGGTTATTGAATTTTCACAAAACTATAATGAATCCATAACTTCTATTGTAGTTTTTAATAATATTATTAATGTTCTTGCAACAACTCTTGCCACATCAGTGTTAACATCGATCTTTTCAGGTGGTTTAGGATTCATTTTATCATTCATTTTGATGACAACACTAATTATTATTTTTGGTGAACTTCTACCTAAAATGCTTGCTAAAAAAAATCCAGAGAAAGGATTAATTAATTTTTATCCTGCATTGTATGTAACAAAGATGACACTTACGCCAATAACATTTGTATTAAAAAGAATGACTAAACAAGATAAAGGGGCTTCAGTTAAATCAGTTCCAGAACTTAAAGAGATTATTGATGAAGTTTCTAAATTTAAGCACATTACAGTTTCAGAACATAAGTTACTTCAAAAATCATTAGTTTTTAGTGAAACTAAAGTTAAAACTAAAATGATCCCCCTTAAGGAAATGATTGTCATTTCTCCAAGGACAAAACTAACTATGGTTTTTTCAAAAATTAAAAAATATCAATTTACTCGCTTTCCAATTATTTCAAACAAAAAAATTGTTGGAGTATTAAATACTAAAACATTATTAATTGATGTTCAAACAAATGGTAAGATAAATCCTAAAAAATTAATTAAAGATAATATATTTAAAATAAACTCATTTATTTCAAACGAATATCTGTCAGATGTATTCACTAAATTAAGAAGCAGTAGACAACATATGGGTGCTGTTGTTTCTCCAAAAGGAGTATTGTTAGGTTTTATAACTGTAGAAGACATCGTTGAATCAATTGTTGGACAAATGTATGATGAAACAGAATACCAAAAAGATGACATTTACCAAATTACTGATACATCATATCAAATTAAACCCAATGCACTTGCATCAACATTCTTTACTGAATACCTTAATAGAAAAGTTCCTTCTTCTATTAAGAAATCTACAACTTTTAAAGAATTTATTCAAACTATAAATAGTGAATTAAATCCAGAAAAAATAATTTATAAAAATTTTATTATTTGAGTGGAAAAAGATAAAATTAAGAAAGAAACAACTTATGAAGTTGACATAATAAAAAATGGAAACTAAAACAAAAATCACAAAATCACAAAAAAGAATTTTACCTAAAACATTAAAAGCAAGGCTATTTATTCTTACTTTGGCCGCATTAACATTTGCCTTTGCAACAAAGTATTTTATAATCTCAACTAATTTATATTCACTTGGAGCAAGTGGTGTTGCGCAAGGTATAACATATACTATATGAGATAGTACTCATTCAGCTAATAATATACTTTTAGGCCTTGATGAAGAAGCTTTTAAAAATACAGCCAGTTGAATATTTAATATAGCATTCAACATTCCAATAGTCGCTTATACTCTATTTAAATATGGAAGAAGATTCACACTTATATCTCTTTATACATTTTTAATGGCAGCAGCTTTCTCGTTGTTCTTTACATTCACTCCTGGATTTAATCAATCATTCATAAATTTAGAGAACATAAAAGATGAAAACATAGTATTCTTAATATCAATTATTTCAGCTCTATTTGGAGGAGTAATGGCAGGATTTGCTACAGGCATAACATTCTCTCAATCAGCATCAAGCCTTGGTGTTGATCCAATTTTAAAAACATTATCAAGAGAAAAGGGAATTGAATTAAGAAAAGCATTATTCACGTTTACTATTATTAACTCATTGTTTTGAACAGTTACTTCCGAAGCAATAAATGGAAACATTACATCTTGAGACCACTTCTTACAGTCAACAATATTTAATCCTAGAACTCTGTCTTCACTAGTTCTGATTACGTTGTATTCATTCACTGCTTCAGTGGTGTATCCATCTTCAAGTAAATATTCAATTAGAATAGTCACTAAACAATCAGATAAGATATCAAAACTTCTCAAAGATATTAACTTCCACAGAGCACAAACTATATTTGACGTAGTTGGGGGCCACACTGGTTCAAAACAAAAGATTGTTGAAATAATTGTTTTTAATGAAGAAATACAAGATTTAATGCAATATGTAGATGAAGTTGACCCAAATGCTTTCATTACTTCGGAACCAATCAAACAAATATTTACATCAGCATCTTCAACACAACAATGAAGAACTTGAACAAAAAATGATGCATTTGAGGCAAAGGATGCCCAACTAATGAGGGAAAAGTTTAAAAGAAATAATAATAAAAATAAAAAAGACATTTAGTATAAACTTACCCAGCAGAAGTGAATAATTAAGAAATCTAAATTGTTCCAATAAAAGTGAACAATCGAAAAATCGATTGTTTTTTATTTTAAGGAGACAAAAATGGGTAAACATTTATCAAAAAAAGAAACAGAGAAAACAGAGAAAATACCAATATCTTGGTTATTTGCTTGTAATTATTGTTGGGAACATTGGAACTATGATTACTGTAGTTAATTAAATTGTAAAAAAGTTGTTTTTTTATTATGATGATGTTCCAATTACTTGAAGTGTTCAAAATTTTAAGGGATATAATCATGTATGAAATAAAAATAAAAATTCAAATAATAAGCTAGGAGATTTTCAAACTAATGTAGCTGAGCAAAATATTATTAGAGGATCAGTAATTGCCACTTATGAGGGGGCACATAGTTGAGAGTTCTTTATACAAACTTAAAGAGCCTTTTTAGGCTCTTTTTCTTTTTTTAATACAAATTTAAGATTTATCTTTAAAAACGACAAATAAACTAACCCAGTAGAAACGAATAATCAAGAGATCAATTATTATTTGGTGTATTTATCTGGATGTTTGATTTTCATTTTAGCAATGAATTCATTCTTATCCATTGAACCATATTTTTTAAATAGGTCTTTAGTTTCTTCTAGTTCTTGAACCGCATATTCAAAACCTTCAAAACCATTAATTTTTACTTTTTTCCCTTGTAAATTTTTGTAGTTTTCGAAGAAGTCTTGGTATTCATCTAAAATGTGTTGTTCAACATCTTTTAGAGATTTAATGTTTTGGAATCTTGGATCAACATCAATAACACCAATTATTTTAGTATCTGTTTCATCTCCATCAATCATTTTCATAGCTCCCAGTATTCTAATTGGAACTTTAACTCCTGGTTGGAAACTATGTCCTGCGATAACCATTGCATCAAGTGGATCTCCATCTCAATCTAATGTGTTTTCAAAAAATCCATAATTTGCTGGATAATTCATTGCTCCATAAAGGATTCTATCAACTTTAATCTTCCCATCTTCTATTTCATATTTAATATTTGATCCCATTGGGATTTCTATAATTACATTCTTTTTCATTAATAAAATTATATATTATATAATACTAAATACAATGAGATTCAAGACAGACAAAAGAATTAATGAAGTTAATAGCACAAAGAAAGTTGTGTTAACAGGGTTGTTTATATCAATTGCATCCATGCTTGCATGAATGCAGATACCAGTGCCTTTTCTTTCACCATTTCTTACTATTGAACTTTCATTAATTGCAATTCTTATTGCTAGAAGATATATAGGTTTGGGGTACACACTAATTGTATCTGTCGTAGCTCCATGAGCAACCATGACAACATTCTGAGCAGCTTCTGATCCCATTGGAGTAATAATATTAATCTTTGTTAATGTGATTGTTGTTCTATTTGATTGATTATTCACTAGAGATAACACTAATGTTAAAGTGACATACCCAATGGCATTTATTGTTTTGATAATCTCAACAATTGTTATTGTAGTATTTAATTTATTACTATTCACACCACTGTATTATAAATTTGATTGAGATACATTATTTTCAGATGGCTTATGAAAATACATCACTTACTGATTCTCATTATATTTCCCATTCAATTTATTTAAATTAGGAATTATTACTATTATATATCCTTTAGTTATTCAAAATTTAAAAAAAGTAATTTAAATAGAACTTTTTTTCAAAAAAAGATTAAAATTATTATGAATGGCATAATTATGCCCTCGTAGCTCAGCAGGATAGAGCAACGCACTTCTAATGCGTAGGTCATAGGTTCGAATCCTATCGAGGGCGCCATTTTTTTATTTATATGAAAAAAAATCATTATATTGAATTAATAACAAATATAAAGAATCACATAAAAGCCGATAAGTTTGAAGAGGCTTATAAACTTATCAGTGAAGAATTATCGATGCCTTATATTCCCATGGAAACTGAAAAAGAATTAAAAGAGTTATTGATAGATATAAATAAAAATTTGGACATTGATTCGTCATTCAAAACAATTCCATTAGACAAAATAATTGACTTTATCATAGATGAATCAACTAATTTAGAAGCTAAAGATGGCCTTGTTGCATTGTTAAATAACTTTAACTTAAATGATAACCTAGATGAGATAGATGTTATTCTGTCATCACCTAAGGTGGAATTATTTGTTAAAAGTCAAATTATTGAAGCATTGGCAAAACAAAATATTGATCAAAAGGTAGATATCACTTATGGTATTCAATCATTTGAAGTCAATCCTGTTGAGATTATGAAACATGCCAATGAGTTTAATACTAAAACAGTGGATAAACTCTCTAATATATTAAAAGAGAATGAATTAGAATTAACAGTAGCAAATGAAATGCTAAGAATAGTTTCTATTTCAAGCGTTATACTAAATGAACTTGAAGTAGATTATTCACTAGCACTTGCATTATTGTCTGCCAAGGCGACCAATAATGAGAAACTTCTTAATGAAATAGAGATAGAAGAGACAGAAATACACGAGACAGAAAAAAAGATAAAACAGATACAAAAACTTATTGATAAATAAGAATGTATTATAATTGAAATAATATGGAAAAACAATTTAATAAAACAAATAAAAATGGTAACTTAATAGTTACTTTCAATTTAAAAGGTGAAGAATGAAAATCACTAATCAAAGAAGCCGCTAAAAAACTTACAGAAAACTTAGAAGTAAAAGGATTTAGAAAAGGTAAAGTTCCTGCAGACATTGCAGAAAAACATATCTCATCAAAGAAGGTTTTATCTGAAGCAGCAAACATAGCTGTTGATAAAAACTTTGGAGAAGCCTTTGCTCATATGAAGGATGAGAATGTTATTTCAAAACCTGAACTAAACATGAAAAAATTAACACAAGATGAACTAGAAGTAGAATTTGTTTCTGTTCTATTTCCTGAAGTGAAATTAGCAAATTATGCTGATGTGAAAGTGAAATTTGAAAAAGAAGAATCATCACAAGCTGACATCGATGCACAACTTACACAATTAAAACCATTCTTCACAGAAACTGTTGAAGAAAACAAAGATATTGCTAAAGGTGATGTTGCTAACATTGACTTTACAGGTTCGGTAGATGATAAAGAATTTAAAGGTGGGAAAAGTGAAGGGTTTGATCTTAAAATAGGTTCAAAATCATTTATTGATAATTTTGAAGACCAATTAGTAGGAATGAAAGCTGGAGATAAAAAAACTATTACAGTTAAATTTCCAGATACATACCCACAAGAAGACCTAAAAGGAAAAGATGCACAATTTGCAGTTAAAATTAACTCTGTTAAAGTTGAAAAAGAACTTTCAGAAGATGAAGTTAACAAAAAACTTACACCTTTAGGATATAAAAATAAAGCTGATTTAATAGCTAAAATGACTTTAATGATCGAAGAACAAAATGAACAAAAAGCCAAAGATGCTTTCTTCAAAGAATTTGTTAAAGAACTTAGAGCAGCAAAAGGAACAGAAATAACAGTTCCTGAAATATTATTAAAAAAAGAGCAAGATAAAGAATTTGCAAAATTTAAAGAAACATTAGCAAAACAAGGCATGGAAATGAAACAATATCTTGAAATGATTTCTTCTACAGAAAAAGATTTTAAAGAAAAAAATCTTAAACCACAAGTTGAAGGTCAAATTGTTGAAGGTTTAATCTACCAAACATTAATAAAAGATTTAAAAATTGAAATTTCAGACGAGGAATTCAAAGATGAAATTAAAAAAATAGCTGAACAACAATCTATGGACATTAAAGAAGTTGAAAAACAAATCCAAAAAGAATCTGTTGAAGGCGCAATGAAATTCAATAAACTTATTGATATAATAAAAAATAAAAGGAATTAATTATATATGGCATCGACACAACAAAAACTGCCTTCGGTATTATCATCATCAATTGTTACGTTTCCAAAATTTACACAAATTTTAGAAATACGTAAAAGTGAAATAGTTGAAACACTAGAAGTTATTAATGAAAATAAAGGAAAATTTGTTTTAGCATTTTATGATGAAGAAACAGATTCTTTTTCTCCTGTAGGTACTACAGTTAAACTTCTTAATATAACAGAAGATGCTGGAAAGCCTGACAAAATAGAGATGTCTATTCTTGGATTAGAAAGAGTTTTAATTTCTGATTTACAACCTAAAAATAATGTTCTTTATGCAACATTCGAAAAAGTGAATGAAACAGGTTTAACATCTGCTGCAACAAAAAAATTACAAGAAAAATTGTCGATATTATTAAAAGATGATGCTAATGGGTTAGATGTAGAATCAGAAATGGGCAAATCATTTACTGTTGGTAATCCACCTATACTTGCTGATGTATTTGCACATGTTCTTATCAAAGAAAGATCATTTAAACTACAAATCTTATCTGAACTAAATGTTACAAAACGTCTTGAAATAATATTTAATAGATTATTTGATATTTCTGCTGACCCAGTTTCAGTTAATTCAGTTAATGAAGAAATACAAAATAAAGTCAAAGACAAAGTTTCAAAACAACAAAAAGAATTCTTCTTAAGAGAACAATTAAAAGTTATTCAAGATGAACTTAAATTACTTAATGGTGAATTAAGTGATATTGATGAGTACAGATCAAGAACAGTTGATAATCCATATCCTGAACACATTAAGAAAAAACTTCTAAAAGAAATAACAAAATTAGAAAGCATTCCTTCACAAGCTGCAGAAGCTGGAGTAGTTAGACAGTACATTGAAACATTATTAGATTTACCATACTGACAAACTACAAAAGAAGAGCTTAATGTTTCTAAGGTTAAAAGGTCTCTAAATGTTGATCATTGAGGACTTAAAAAACCAAAAGATAGAATTATTGAATATCTTGCAGTGAAACAAATGAATCCTCAAGCAGGAGGAACAATAATTTCATTTGTAGGACCTCCAGGAACAGGTAAAACATCATTAGCTAAATCTATTACTAATGCATTAGGTAGAAAATTTGTAAAAGTTTCTCTTGGTGGACTTAAAGACGAATCTGAAATTAGAGGACACAGAAGAACTTATATAGGTGCATTGCCTGGTAGAATAATTCAAGCAGTAAAAAAATCTGGAGTAGTTAATCCAGTAATTTTACTTGACGAAATTGATAAAATGTCATCTGATTATAAAGGTGATCCAACTTCAGCAATGCTTGAAGTATTAGACCTAGAACAAAATAAATCATTCCAAGATCATTATGTCGAAGAAGAATATGATTTATCACAAGTTATGTTCATAGCAACCGCTAACTATTACTCAAGAATACCTGAACCACTATTAGATAGATTAGATGTGATTGATTTATCATCATATACTGAATTAGAAAAAATTCAAATAGCTAAAAAACATTTAATACCAGAAATTCTTGAGGAAACAAAAATACAAAAAAGTAAATTTAACTTCTCAGATAAATCATTATCATTTATTATTTCCCACTATACAATGGAAGCTGGTGTTAGACAATTAAAAAGATCTTTAACAGATATTGCTAGAAAACAATTAGTGCTTTCGTTAGAGAAAAAAACAGTTGCTTCATCAATAACAGAACTCGTTATCAAAAAACTTCTTGGAAACATTAAGTATGATTACACTAAAAAAGAAAAAATGCCTATTGTGGGTGTGACAACAGGTCTTGCTTGAACACCTTATGGCGGGGATATACTTCCTATTGAAATTGTTGAATATACTGGTAAAGGCGAACTTGTGTTAACAGGACAACTTAAAGATGTTATGAGAGAATCTGCAGGTATTGCATTCTCATACATAAAAGCAAATGCTAAAAAATTAGGAATTCAAGAAACAATTAGCAAAGATGTTAATGCTTTCAATAATTTTGATTTCCATGTTCACTCACCAGATGGAGCAACTCCTAAAGATGGGCCATCAGCTGGTGTAACATTTACTACATCAATGATTTCGCTATTATTAAATAAACCAATTTCCCAAGATATTGCTATGACTGGTGAAATAACACTTAATGGTAAAGTTCTTCCTATCGGAGGATTAAGAGAAAAAGCAATCTCTGCGAATAGATCAGGAATTAAAACAATATTTATCCCTGAACAAAATAAAAATGATTTAACTGATATACCAATAGAAGTAAGAAAAGCTTTAAAAATAATTCAAGTTAAAACATATGATGATATTTTTAAAGTATTATTTAAATAATGAACAAATATAATCCAGCAGAATCTGAAAAAACAATCCAAAAGTATTGAAAAGAAAATAAATATTTTAAGAATTTAAACAAAGGTAAAAAAACATTTACTATTTTAATGCCGCCTCCAAATGTTACAGGTAAGTTACATTTAGGGCACGCATGAGATTCATACTATCCAGACTTATTAATGAGATATAAACATCTTAATGGGTATGAAGTAATTTGATATCCAGGAATGGATCATGCTGGAATTGCTACACAAGCTAAAGTCGAACAAAAACTTTACAAAGAACAAGGGCTTAAAAGAACAGATCTTGGAAGAGAGAAGTTCTTAGAACAAGTTCTTAGATGAAAAGATGAATATGCATCTAATATTGAAACTCAATGAGACAAATTAGGAATTGCACTTGACTATGATAAAGTTAAATTTACTTTAGATGCTGATGTTAACAAAATTATTTTAGACACTTTTGTTGATTTATATAACGAAGGACTAATTTATAAATCAGAAAAGTTAATTAACTGAGATACAGTTCTTAAAACAGCAATTTCAAATATTGAAATTGATCATGAAAACAGAAATTGTTTCCTTTACAATGTTTCATACAATATTAAAGATATAGACTCAAAAATTGTTGTGTCAACAACAAGACCTGAAACAATGTTTGGTGATAAAGCAATTATTGTTAACCCTAAGGATGATAAATATAAAGATTTAATAGGAAATATTGCTATCAACCCAGTAAACAATGAAGAACTTCCCATTCTAGCTGATGAATATGTAGATACTGAATTCTCTACTGGAGCCATGAAGGTTACTCCTGCACATGATTTTAATGATTATGAAATAGCATTAAGACATAATCTTGAATTTACTGATATTTATAATATTGATGGAACATTAAATTCTCATGGTTTAGAGTTTGAAGGTAAAGAAAGATTTGAAGTTAGAGAACTTCTTGTTGAAAAATTAAAAAGAGAAGGTCATCTAGTTTCAAAAGATGAATATACAGTATCAGTTGGTGTATCTCAAAGATCAGGTTCAGTTGTAGAACCAAGACTTTCTATGCAATGGTTCTTAAAATCATCTGAATTAGCAAAAAAAGCATCTTCGAATCAAGGTCTTGATAACAAAGTTAACTTTTATCCTAAAAGATTTGAAAAAAATTTCCTATCTTGATTAGAAAAAATGGAAGATTGAACAATTTCAAGACAATTATGATGAGGGCATAGAATACCTGCCTGATATAAAGGTGATGAAATGAAAGTTCAAATAGAATCACCAGGCAAAGAATGAACACAAGATGAAGATGTGCTGGATACATGATATTCATCAGCTCTTTGACCTGTGGTGTTTGCTAACGAAGATGTAATCTCAAGATCTGATAATCCAGATTACTTATCTGATTTATTATTCACTGGTTATGACATCATATTATTTTGAGTTTCAAGAATGATTTTCCAATCAATAAAAATAGCTGGTAAATCACCATTTAAAAAAGCAGTAATTCATGGACTTATTAGAGATAAGAATGGTAAAAAAATGTCTAAGTCATTAGGAAATGGTGTTGATCCTATGGACGTTATTGAAAAATGAGGTTCAGATTCATTAAGATTCTTCTTATTAGGTAATTCTTCTCCAGGACAAGATATTAAATATAATGAAAATAAAGTTCAAGTGGCTTGAGAAACAAATAATAAATTATTTAACATAACAAGATTAATTAAAAAACTTGCTGAAGATAAAAATATTTCAGAAAATGTTAAATACTCAGAAATAGACAAAATGTTAATAAATAAATTAAAAGATTTAAGCAAAGACATTTCTGATAATGTTGAGAAATATAATCTTGCATTTGTTTCTTCAAAAATAAACAACTTCATATGAAATGAATTAGGGAATAATTATATGGAGTTAGTTAAAGTTTCAAATTCAGATTCTCAAATTTCATCAACAATAAGTATTTTTAAAGAAGTTCTTATTCTTTTCCACCCATTCTTACCATTCTTAACAGAAGACTTATACAAAGAACTAGGTAAGTTTGTAAAAGTTGAAGATTCAATCCTAAAAGAAACATATCCAAAATTTGAAAAACAAAATTATGATGAAAATGTTAATTTATTAGTTCATTTAATAAAAGCAGCAAGAAAAGCCAAAGCAGATAAAGGTCATTCAACTCAAGAAATAACATTAGTAACACCAATCTCTAATGAAAATTATGAATTCTTTGCTCCTTTTTTGAAAAATATTGTTGGGGCAACTGTTGAATTCAATAATTCACCAAAATCTGCATTAGGTGTTTCTACAATTCCTGGCATTGGATTAGTATATTATGATTTCGAAGGTTCTCAACCAAAAGAATTATCAGAATTACATAATACAACTGAGAAATTCTTAAAATCAGAATTAGCAAGAGCAAACGAAATGTTATCAAATGAAAAATTTGTAGCAAATGCCAGTAAAGAACTTGTTGGTGCAGAAAAAGAAAAAGTTAAGTTCTATACAGAAAGTTTAGAGTTATTATAATAAAAATTAATTTTGATCTAAGCGAAAACATTAGAATTGATCAATTTTTAACTCTTGAGTTAATTGATTTAACTAGATCAAAAATCAAAAAACTTATACAAAATGGTAAAATATTATTGAATGATATTCCAGTAAAGAAACCAGGAGAAATCATAAAAGGTTTCGGGACTATTGAAATTACCTCAACTGATATTGATGTTGAATTAATTTCATGGACAAATAGTGGACTCTTGGATATTGTGAAAGAAACAGAAGATTATTTAATAATCAATAAACCATCTGGTCTTTCGGTACATCCAGGAGCTGGTAATGCCAACAAAACATTAGTAAATGTATTAATTGCAGAAGTTAAAAACCTATCAATAGACAATTTGAGACCTGGGATAGTTCATAGATTAGATAAAAATACTTCGGGATTAATGATTATTGCTAAAAATAATAAATTTCATGGAGAAATTTTAAAACAATTTAAAGACAGACATGTTGAAAAATTATATGTTGGGATTACAGTAGGGAATAACAAAAACACAAAAGGAATGATCGATGCTCCAATAGGGAGAAATGTTAATAATAGAAAAACAATGGAAATTACTACAACTAATTCCAAAGAAGCTTTAACTATTTTTAATGTTGTTGAACGTTTCAAAGGATTTGATTTAACAGAATTTAGAATACTTACAGGAAGAACACATCAAATTAGAATTCATTCTAAGTATGTAGGACATCCATTACTTGGAGATCCTACATATGGAAACCCAATTGACAAACATGGACAGTATCTACATTCAAAATCAATAGTGTTTACTGATTTATCTGGTAATAAAGTTTCAGTTGAAATAGATATACCTGATTACTTCAAACAAAAAATAAAAGAAATAAAGGAAAATTAATGGCAAACGTAAAAATAATGGCCCTTGGTGGCCTTGATGAAAAAGAAAAGGGAATGTTTATCTTAGAAATAGATGCTAAGATATTTATTCTTGATGCAGGAATACATGAACCTCTAACAAAAAACTTTGGTATAGAGATTCTTGTTCCTAAATTGGATTACTTAAAAGAGAACAAAGATAAAATTAAAGGAGTATTCCTTTCATCACCTAGTTGACATCAAATTGGTGGACTTTCTCAACTAATAAAAATTAAAAAAGATATTAAAGTATATGGTTCAAAGATATTAATTGAAACATTGCCAATTTTCTTCCCAGAAAATACATTTGATACTGAAATAATAACTGATAAAACAACAGTAGCTGGAGTAGACATTACTTTCTTACCAGTTGCATCTGGTGTACCAGGAACAGTTGGCATGTCATTTAGTACTTCTGATGGAAACATCGTTTACTTAACTGACTACATTTTTGATCAACTTAATGAAGTTCCAGTAGATACAATGTTACCTATAACAACATTATCTGAACAAAAGACATTATTAATGATGTCTGATTCATTAAATTCATTTTTAGATGGTTCAATCTCACCTTATTACAAAATTTCAAGAGAAGTTAGATCCTTCTTTACAGAAGGAAATAGAATTATTGCTACAATCTATGAAAATTCAGTTGTAAACTTTATTGAATTAGTCGAAATGGCAATTGAAGCTAAATATACAGTTGAAGTTGCAGATGAAAAATTTAGAAAAGTATTAAAAGTAATTCAAGATAATGGAATGATTCCTCCAATAGCAATTAAACCAGTTTCTGATAAAAGAAAAACAAACTCACTATTGGTAATCTCGGGAAACAAAACGGATTTATATGCCAATGTTGAAAAAATCTTGAAAACAGGATTTAAAAAAGGAAATTATATTGTTCCCGAAGATACTGTTGCAATCCTTTCGCCACCACAAGCTGGTAACGAACATGTATTCCAAGGTATTACTAACCAAATTTCAAAAATTGATCCTACTTTAGTAATTTCTAAGAAATTAGATTTCCACCCAGCAAAATTCGATATCAAAAACTACATTAACTTTATTAAACCTAAAAACTTTATGCCAATAAGAGGTTACTATAAAGAATTACTTTCTGCAGCAAATGTCGCTATGGCAAATGGAATAAATAAAAAAAATGTAATCCTTGCTAAAAATGGAGACATTAATGTAATTAATAATGGTAATAATGAAGGTCTTGAAAGAAAAGTTAAAGAAATTGGCGAAATGATTATTGAAGCAACTAATGATGAAGGAATTGATACTTCAGTATTAGCTGAAAGACAAGAATTAGGAAAAAATGGATTAGCAGTAATCTCATTTGTTGTTGATAAACAAAACAAAAAAATAACATCTTGAATAGATATTCAAATGAAAGGTGTTGTAATTCTAAGATCACAAGACAAGATGATTGAAAAAATTGAAACTCATATTAAGAAAACAGTTGAAGAAAATAAAACTGATTGAAAAATTAATAGAGTAGCATCTCAATTAAATAAAGAGATATCTAAAATAATGAGAAATGAAATTAAGAAAGTACCAACATTAGTATTCCAAATCAAAGAAATATAATATGAAAAAATTTAAAGCAGCAATTAATAAAACAAAATATAAAATTAAAAATTCATTTTTGGGATCTTTATTTAAAAAAGATATCGATAAGACACAAGAGATACAATCAAAACGCGGAAAAGATAATGTCGATATTAATTTACCAACTGAAGAATTTGATGTTGAAGTTTTAGGTAAAGAAGTTAAGAAAACTGATATTTCTTCACCTATTGAAGAAGTTTCTTTAATAGTTAAATCTAAAGTTGAAAAAATAAATAAAGACCTTATTAAAAAAGATGGAAATTATTTTGCTGAAAAAAATAGATTAGAAGAAGTTAGAAAACTAATGATTTTTAAAAACTCTGATAATTATGATCCAGATGCTCCTAAGTATATTACAAAAGACTTAGCAGAAGAAAAAAGAAGAATTCTACTTAACTTAGGATATATTTCTCCTACATATTCTGCAAATGAAGTAACTGAACCTAAAGAGCCAATTTCTATAGAAGAAGATTTAATGGGAGACATTATAAAAGATGTAACTGAAGAAGTAAATCTTCAAGCATCACCACCAACTGCTGAAATTCCAGTAATCGAAACATATTCAGATGAAATATTTGAAGAAAAAGTAGAAGAGATATTAAAAGAAGCTACAGGTGAAATTCAATTAGATATAAAAACAACAAAAGAAATCATTGATTTAGATAATAAAAATTTAATTTTATCTAAAACACAATCTTATGATGAAGATTGTGAATTAACAATTGAAAATGATCTTGATGAACTTCCTAATAAACTAGAATCATTATCAATTACTGAGGAAGAACCTAAAACAATAGTTGAAGAAGAAATCATTGTTGAAGAATCTCCTATTGAAGAATTAATAGTAGAAACAGTAGAAGAGGTAATAGAAGAAATAGAAGAAGCCATAGAATCTGTTAAAGAACAAGAACAAACTCCTGGCCTTGAAGAAGAACCTGAAGATTGAGCTAAAGATTATGTTCTTCCAACAACAGATTTATTAGCTAATCTTGAAACAATAGTGGATATCTCAGATTATGAACCAGAAGCTGATATCAAAAAACAAAAAATAGATAGTTTATTCAAGAACTTCAATGTTGCTGCTAGAGTTGAATCTTATAAAATTGGTCCAACTGTTACAACTTATGAAGTTTCAATCAATCCTGGTACAAAAATTACAAGAGTAACAAATCTAGAAGATAATATTAAACTAGATCTTGGTGTTAAAGATGTTAGAATCCAAGCCCCAATACCTGGTAAATCATTTATTGGTATTGAGGTTCCTAACACAATTAAAATCCCAGTTCCATTTAAAGAAGTTTTCTTAGAGTCAGAAAAACAAATTGGTTCAATAGAAAATAAATTAATGCTGACTTTAGGGAAAAATGTATTTGGTGAACCAATGTTCTTTGATCTTTCAAAAGCTCCTCATTTACTTGTTGCAGGTTCAACTGGTTCAGGTAAATCAGTTTTAATTAATACATTTCTTGCTTCATTATTATTAAGATATAAACCAACAGAACTTAAATTAGTACTTATTGATCCAAAAATGGTTGAGTTCACACCTTATCATGGAATTCCTCATTTAATGTCTGAAGTAATTACAAATGCCCCTTCTGCAAATATTGCATTAAGAGAAATTGTTAATGAAATGGAAGAGAGATATAAAATGATGGCGGCATCTGTTACAAGAAACCTTGAAGAGTTGAATGTTAAGAATGAAAAAGAAGGTAAAAAGAAAATACCTTATATTGTGGTTGTTATTGATGAACTTGCTGACCTAATGATGGTTGCGGCAAAAGAAGTAGAAGATTCAATTAGAAGAATTACTCAAAAAGCAAGAGCAACAGGTATTCATATGATTCTTGCAACTCAAAGACCATCTATAGATGTTATTACGGGAGTAATTAAATCTAATATACCTTCAAGGATTGCATTCACTGTTCCTTCATCAATTGACTCAAGAACAATTCTTGATGCTCCAGGGGCAAACAAATTAATTGGCATGGGTGATATGCTTGTCTCTCTATATGGAAAACTTCCAGTTAGAGGACAAGGTGCTTGAATATCAATAGAAGAAATTCAAGACATCACTTCATACATTAAAGAACAAGCAAAACCTGTTTATACAATTAAAACAAAAAGCACTGATGTAATACTTGGTATTGCTGACCCTACAGTAGATGAAAATGATCCATTGTATATCTCTGCTAAAATAATAATATTACAACAACAGAGAGCTTCTACATCATTACTACAAAGATATTTAAGTATTGGTTATAACAAAGCAGCCAACTTAATTGATGCTTTAGAAGCGAATGGAGTTATTGGTCCTTCTAATGGTTCAAAACCTAGAGAAGTATTCATTAATGAAGGAGATAAATAATGATTAGAGATATTAAGGTTTCAAATATAGAAAAAGAAATTGCTGAAGGTTCAAAAATAATTTATGTTTCAGCAACTTGATGTGGACAATGTAAAATGAACAAAAGATCATTAGAACAAATATCTGAAGAAAGAAACATAGATATTCTTGAATTAGATGTTGATAAAAATAATCTTTGAATAGATGACAACAACGAAAGATTTCAAATCAAATCTGTGCCTACATTTATAGGTTTTAAAGATGGAGAAGAAATGTTTATTGAAAGAGGTTTTAAAACAAAATCTCAATTAGATGAAATGATAAATGAATTAAATTAATATGAATAAAGAACAATTTGATTTACTAAATATTGATAATGAAGAAAAAATAATTATTGAAAAATTAAATAAAAGATTAGTAAATCTAAATCAGAACATAGATGAATACTTTAACCAATCAGAGATATTATCTTATGATTCTGTTTCTTCTGCGTTCCTATCTAAATCAGATCCAGCAACACTTGCAAATAAGTATTCAGTGATAGTAAATAAATTCAATGAAATTATTGGAAAAATTATTAATACTTATCAAGAAGAAACTATTATTAAAGAATCTAATAATAAATATGAAGATGAAACAAATCTTATTCATCAAATTGATAAGTCTCTTGAAAACAGAGGTGAATTCTTTACTAAAAAAATAAAACAAAGAATTACAAACTTAGCTTTAGATATTAGGGAAGAAACAATAGCTATTGAACCTGATAATATGAAGCAAATTGACATGATTAAAGAATATAATTTGCTTTTACAACAACTGATGGTTCTAACAAGCAATGAAGGATTTATAAAAGTTGATTCAATTGCTAATGACTTACAAACACTTCAAAATCTAGAAGTGAAACCAGTAGTTGCTAGAACAAAATTTAATAAGAAGCAAGTGTTTTATGTTGTTGAAGCATTGGTTTTATTTATGACACTGTTAGGAGTTCAAACATGACTGTTATTAATAGCTTAAAAATATCAATAGACGGAGGGGCAGCAACTGGTAAATCAACTGTTGCTTACAAAGTCGCCAAAGAACTAAACCTTACTTTTATTAATTCTGGTTTACTATACAGATTAGTTGCATTAATTGCAAAGGACAATAATCTTTCTAATCAACCCAAAAAATTAGTTGAAAAATTATCAAACTATACTTTTGATTACAATGGAGAAAAAATACTTTCTTCTTATGATTTTGATTATAAAAGATTAAGATCAACAGAAATAAGTTCTGAAGCTTCTAAAACTTCTTCATATGAAGAAGTAAGAATATTTGTAACAAACATTCTTCAAAGTATTGCAACGAGCAACACAGGCATCCTTATGGAAGGGAGAGATATAGGTTCTGTAGTTATGCCTAACGCTGATTTTAAATTTTATCTTACAGTTTCAATTGAAGAAGCAGTTAACAGAAGAAAAGAATCTTTTCTTTCTAAAAATCCTAATAAAACTATTGAAGAGTTTAAACAAGAACTTAAAGATAGGAATGAAAGAGATAGAAATAGAGAATTTGCCCCTCTTGTACAACCAGAAGGATCAATTATTATTGATACAGATACATTAACACAAAAGCAAGTGTGTAGAAAGATTATCAATTATGTACAACAATCTTAAAAAAGTGGCAATAATTGGAAGACCTAATGTTGGGAAGTCAACATTATTTAATAGATTAATACAAAAGAGAGTATCTATCACTTCTGAAGAAAAAGGAGTAACAAGAGATAGGTTATATCATGTTGTTACATGACTTGGCAGAGAATTTATTTTAATAGACACAGGTGGTTTCACAAACAATGATGAAAAATTCCAATTAGAAATAAATCAACAAGTTGATATTGCCATTGAGCAAGCATCTATCATAATTTTCTTAACTTCTGCTTTGGATGGAGTTCAAAGAGAAGACCAAATAATTGCACATAAACTTAAACAAGTAAAAGATAAGAAAATTATATTGTCACCCAACAAAGCTGATAACTTGGAGATGTCAGTTGCTGCTTCAAGTTTCTATACATTGGGATTTGAGACATTGGTTCCAGTTTCTTCAATTCATGGTATTGGTATTTCAGATTTACTTGATGAAATAATCAAAGACCAAAAAGAAATGGTTTCTGAGAATGAGAAACTCACTAGAATAGGAATCATTGGAAAACCCAATGTAGGGAAATCAACATTAGTTAATAATATATTGAAAGATAAGAGAACAATTGTATCCCCAATTGCAGGAACAACTAGAGACGCTATTGATACAAACATTATTATCAATAATAATGAATATGTATTAACAGACACAGCAGGAATCAGAAAGAAAAAGACATCTTTAGATGATATTGAGTGATATGCAGAACTTAGAACTGAATCAGCAGTTATAAATTCAGATATTACAGTTCATTTATTAGACCTCTCACAAGGTTTTAAAATAGTTGATGATAAGATTCTGGCTTTGTTATCAACTAATTACAAACCAATAATCATTGTTGTTAATAAAATAGATGAAATAAAAGGT
>JAUXHI010000016.1 GCA_030621645.1 Mycoplasmataceae bacterium | reverse complement strand
AAATAGCCTTAAAATGTTCAATTACAAACTTAGGTGTTATAAATTTAGATAAATAGTCCTTAATGACTATTTTTTATATATTTTAAATATGAACAAAAGTTTTCAATTAGTAAAGTATAAAAACGGAAAGTTGATATTAATGGGTGGTTATTGATACAACTTTCAATTTATGTTATTAAAAAAATAATAAAACTGAGTTTTTTGATAAAATGTATATAAGTAAGAAGAAATTAGTCAGCAGATATTTGTGGATTGCTTTCTTTTTTATTAAAAAAGCAAATAATATGAAAAACGATAAATTAATAGACAAAAAAGTGCTTGAAATAAAGCTTGGTAATGTGTTAGGTTTTTATTTCACAGTTAATTTTATTGAAAATCAAGAAGAAAAATATATTGAATGCAAAAAAATAGGTTTCTTTATGGATGTTAAAGATTTTGCATCTGGAAAGAAAGGTTTTTCATTAGAAATCAATAATTCGATTATAAAGGCAATAAATAGTAATAAATTTTATACTCTAATGGAAGAATGAAATTTAAAACTAACAGATGTTCCTAAAATAATGGTTCAAAAAACTAAAGAAATAAGAAAATTTAAAGATTCTGCAGAAATTAACAAAGTGAATGCATTGATGCTTTCATCTGCAATGATTGCTAGAGAAAGACAAGCTCAACTTGAGTTGATTAAG
Source organism: Mycoplasmataceae bacterium (assembly GCA_030621645.1). Lineage (GTDB taxonomy): Bacteria > Bacillota_I > Bacilli_A > Mycoplasmatales > Hepatoplasmataceae > JAUXHI01. The sequence continues at coordinate 11,123 of JAUXHI010000016.1, read as the reverse complement.
TTCTAATGAAGGAATATGATAAAAGATTAGTTAAAAGGTGAATTCAAATGAATCATTGACAACCAGTTGAAAAAATAGTCATGAAAATTTTGAATACAGATTAGAATATACTACTGGTTCTAAAAAAGGAATCTATGCCAATAAAGCCGCTAAGGTTGGTTTGCGACATTCAAAAAAGATTGTTTCTGAAAGAATAATGAAGCAATATTGAAAAGAAGGAATGAAACTTACAAAAAAAGAATTTGAAAAGTATTATCCTGACAAAAAAGTGCCAACTAATCTTTTGATATCAAAATTCACACAATAAAATAGCCCTAGGATTAAATATTCTTACTATATATATGAGATTTAAATTAACAAATAGTCACTAATGACTATTTTTTTATATAATTGAAATATGAAAACTAAAGATATAGAAAAAACATTATGAGCTGCGGCAAATAAACTTAGAGGAAGTTTAGATGCTTCTTCATATAAAGATGTAGTATTAGGATTAATATTCTTAAAATATATCTCAGATAAATTTAATAAAAAACAAGGTGAAATTAGATCTAACAAAAACTTTAAGGAAGAAGATCTTGATAATCCTGCATTTTATGGAAGCGCATTCTTTGTTCCAAAAGAAGCAAGATGAGAATATATTAATGAAAATTCAAAACAAGTAAAGATTAAAGAAATACTTGATGATGCATTCGCAAAGATTGAACAAGAAAATCCTAAATTAAAAGGGATTCTTCCGAAAACTTTTACAAAAACAGAAGTTGAATCTCAAAAATTAGGAGAATTAATTGATTTATTAACCAATAATTTTGATACCACTAATTTTGATGGTGATTTAATTGGTAGAGTATACGAATACTTTCTTGGTGAATTTGCTAGAGCCTCTGGTCAAAAAGGTGGAGAATTTTACACTCCTAAATCAATAGTTAAACTATTGATTGAACTTATAGAGCCAACAAAAGGCAGAGTATATGATCCTGCATGTGGTTCTGGAGGAATGTTTGTTCAAGCTGAAGAATATATTAAAAAACATGGTGGTGATTCTAATGATATTTCTGTATATGGCCAAGAATTAACTGCCACAACATGAAGACTTGCAAAAATGAACCTAGCCATTAGAGGTGTTGAACCTAATTTAGGCGAAAGACAAGCTGATACATTCAAAAATGATCAACATAAAGATTTAAAAGCTGAATTTGTAATTGCTAATCCACCATTTAATTTGAAAGACTATGGTATTGAAGGGTTGCAAGATGACCCTAGATGAAAAGAATTTGGGATACCTCCCAAAAATAATGCTAACTATGCATGAATATCTCATATGATTTCAAAACTAACTCAAAATGGTATAGCTGGAATTGTCTTGGCTAATGGCTCATTAGCTACCTCTAATAAACAGGAATTTGAGATTAGAAAGAACATTATTGAAACGGGTTTAGTTGAAGGTATAATTTCATTACCAGATAAGCTATTCTATACAACGGGTATTCCAGTTTCAATATGAATCTTGAGAAGAAATAGAGTAAATAAAGATACATTGTTTATTAATGCAGATAGTTTTGGAGAATTAATAACTAAAAAACAAAGAGAGTTATCTTCGGATGATATTTCATTAATAAAACAAACATTTAATGATTTTAGGGAAGGAAAATTAAATGAAAAACTTGGTTTTTCTAAAATAGCCACAAAAGAAGAGATGAAGGAGAATAATTATTCTCTTGTGCCGGGAATGTATGTGGGTTATGTTGATACCGAATTTGAAAATGTAGATGTTTCTGCAGAATTAAAATTAACAAGTAAAGCAATAATTGACTTAATGAAGGAGTCTGAAGAAATAGATAAGGAAATATTATCTTCACTCAAAAAAATAGAGAAACTATAAGTTTCTCTATTTTTATTTATATTACAAGTTTTTGTAACAATAAATTAATCATTTGTGTCATTTCATTATTTTCCATTTTTAAAAAAACCAATGTTTTAAAGAATGGTTTAAAATTAATTGGATAATTAAAACTTAAAAGATTAGTTTTTGCTTTTGATGCATGTAAAATAGTTGTTCCATTTGTGTTGGCTTTAATTATTGCCTTATTCTCAGAGTTTAATAAATCTAAAAATGCGTTTCTGTTGTCATTAAAGGATGATATATTTTCAACTTTATATATACTTGAAGAAGCAATACCAAATAAACCATAACCAATTCTTCCAGGGTCACCATCAAATGTAACAAGGAGATCATCTGGGAATACATTTGGTCTTTGGTGGTCGACAGTAACACTTTCTCTTGTTAATAATGAACCTACCCTAATATATGGCATGTTTCCTTTGCCAAAAGTGTTTGAAGGTATATTAAACCCTTTATTCAATTTAAATGAATCACTAAATTTTTGAGATTTAGAGCTTTTGAGAGTAATTAGTTGTCCAAGATAATGTATTTGTTTTTGCTTTTTAGCATTAAGTTTTAATTTCTTTTCAAAAGGTTTGATAATGTCAATTATTTCTAAATTTTTTAAAAGTTTTTTATGATCTGAAATTGATGTTTCCATAATTGCTCTCAGCATTTTAGTTGTAAGTGTTTGGTTTTTTTCAACTTTAGTAATAATGTCAATTATTTCTTGTTGTTTTTCTATAGTAGGCAAATAAAATTTTAGAGAATCAAAATGAGTTCTACGTAATGATTTTACTGTACTTCCAAAAGCAGTGGTTTCAAAATAACTTTGTTTTGTAATAAGTAAATAATATAAGTATTTAGTTAAAAGTTTTTCATTGCCTTTCAACGCATAAACTCTCTGATGTAGTTTAAATTTTCCATTATAATATTTTGGTATAAAAATACCTTCTCCAGGATATAAAACATATTCCCCATCAAATTCATAAGAATTTGAGTTTTTGATTTTTGATGATCTATCAAATAATGGAAAATTTCCATTTTCTTCATGATCTTCAGCATTTGATGTTCCGGTTAATAATTCAAGTAGACATTTATTGAGTTTAATAATTTCCATTATGAGAAAAAAAAGAAGGCTATATGTGCCTTCTATATTCTCTTAATATGTCCTTTTCTGTAAAATGCATATATCTTGCAGTTGTTTCAATTTTTCTATGACCCATTAGAGTAGATACCATTTTGATGTTCGCTCCTGATTTAATTAAATTAGTACAAAATGATCTTCTAAGTGTGTGTGGTGTTACATATTTAGTAATGCTTGATCTTCTTGTCATTTCGCCAATAATAAGGTTTATTTGTTTACTAGTTAATTTTCTTCCTTGTGAATCAGAAAATAAATATTCACCACCAAATACATTTCTTCATTGGCTTAATTCCTTAGTTATAAATACTTTCCTAATTCTCAATCCTTTACCTTTGATGGATATTGTTAAATTATTTATATCTTTGCCTTTAATTGAAATAAGTTCTGTAACTCTGACACCGCTGTAATAAAGAAAAAGTATTATATATTTATTTCTTAGTTTATATTTTAAATTTCTTCCAAATGAATTTTCAGATATTTTATAAACTTCTTTTTTTGTTAGTACATCTCTTAGTATTGGTACATTTGAAGGTAATTTAACCTTCTTGCACCATTCAATTAAATCTGAGTTTATATATGTTAAGTACCTAAAAAGCGATGCTTTACGAAGAGCTAATGTACTGGGTTCTTTGTTTTCTTGAAGAAAACTTACTATATTTTCTTTATTTAATTTGTCATAATGACAAAAAAATAAATTAATATTCATTGTATATGCTTGTGTTGTGTTGTATGAAAGACATTCGTCTTTTAAATGATTTATATATTCTTTCATATAGTAATTATGAATAAGGTAAAATATAAACATGAAAGGTTCTCATAATGGAAATTATTAAACTAAAAGAAAATGTTAAAATAATTGGCGGATCTACACCTTCAACAAAAGATAAAAAACTTTGAAATGGAAATATTAATTGATATGCCTTAGATGACTTAAAAAACAATAGATCAAGTACATCCAAAAAAATCACTAATCAAAGGAAATTAGTAAATGATGGTACTCTATTATTTTCAGTCAGAGCACCTATTGGATATATTGGTTGGTCTGTAGGATCTTCTTGATTTAGTCAAGGGATTAAAGCGTTTATTACTAATGAAGATAAAATAAAAAAAGAATATCTTTTTCATTGATTAAAAATAAATACAAATTTAATTAAAAGTATAGCTATTGGATCAACTTTTAAGGAAGTGAGTAAAGCAACATTAGAAAATCTCAAAATATCACTACCTGCAGTTAAAAAACAACAAGAAATAATTGACATTATCAAACCTCTTGAGAAAAAAATAGTAATTCTAAAAGGAATGAATGAAAAAGTTTTTCATTATTTGAAACTGTCTTCTTTAGAACATAAATATAATGAAACAGCAAAAATAAAAGATTTGTTTTTATTTAAAAATACTAAATCACATAATGCTTTTGACTTAAAGTTATCAACCACTAACTTAAAAAACAATTTTAAAGGCATAGATTTATCAAAAGAACAAAATTTTGTAGCGCACAATATTTTTCAAAAAAACGATATTTTAATAAGTACAATAAGAACTTATTTTAAAAAAATGTGATTTTCCAACGACTCAGGAGGATATGGTGCATCAATACTTAAACTAAGTGGACTTGATAGAAATAAAATGCTTTTATATTTCTTTCATTTTATGAATAATTGAAATTTTTATACAAAAGATCAAATTGGAACAACAATGCCTACATTAAATAAAAATTCATTCAAAAATAAAGAAGTGCCATTATTTGAAAATGGTTTCTCAAAAAAAGAAATGAATTTATATAACAAATATGAAATTAACACTTTGCTAATTGAAAAGTTAAAAAATAATGTTGATTTATTAATAAAAAAATTAATTATTTAACAGATATAATTAACATATGAATATACTTTCAGAAAAAGTACTTCAAGATTCAATATTACATAAATTAAAGTTAAATGATTGAAACATAATTGAAGATGTTGAACATATTAGAAATGCCGAAACAGAAGTTATAATAATTTCTAAATTTCGTGATTCATTAAGAAGAATAAATAATGGAATCACTGATGGCCAAATTGATTTTATTATTAATGATGTAAAAAACATATCTTCAGGAACATCTTTTTCTGAAAATAAAAAATTTCAGAAGATGATTTTAAATGGAATCACTATCGAAGACAAAAAGAATGATAGGAAAAACCCCACATTTAAAATTATTGATTTAGAGAATGTCAATAATAATTCATATGATGTTATTGAAGAATTTAAAATAATTGAAGGAGAACACAACAGAAGAATAGATATACTATTATTTGTTAATGGCCTTCCTTTAGTTGTTTTTGAACTTAAGAATCCAACCAATACAAAAACTAATATAGATGATGCATTCAATCAACTAAAAACATATCAAAGAGAATTATCTACATTATTTAAATATAATGCTTTCAATGTTGTTGCTGATGGTCATGTTATTAAGTTTGGATCAATAACTGCTAATTTTGATAGATATCAACTTTGAAATAGAAATCAAGAAGGCCAATTAATATCAAAAGATAGTTTAGGAAATGAAAAACTTGATTATTTTATTGATGGTCTTTTAAATAGAGAAACACTTCTTGATGTAATTATGAACTTTACTATACATACTTCAGATGATAAAAAAATAATTTCAGCATATCATCAATACCACGGAATGAAAAAGGCAATAATCTCACTTGTTAATGCCACAGATAATAAGGGAGGAATCATATGACATACACAGGGATCTGGAAAATCTCTTTCAATGGTATTTTTAACTAGGGAAATAGTTAAAAATATGAAAAATCCCACAGTTGTAGTAATAACAGATAGAGTAGACTTAGACAGTCAACTATTTCAAACTTTTTCTAAGTCAACTGATTTCTTATTGCAAACTCCTAAGAAAATTACATCTAGAACTGGTTTATCAAAAGAATTAGGTAATGTAAAAGCCGGAGGAATATACTTTACTACAGTTCAAAAATTTAATGATGAAATAAAAGAACTTTCAAATAGAGAAAATATAGTTGTTCTTGTGGACGAAGCACATAGATCTCATGACATAACTAAAGAGAGGTATGTTGTTGATGATAAAACTAGAGACTATAGCAAAAAAGAATCATGAGCTCAATATGTTAATAAAGCATTCCCTAATGCTAAATTAATTGGTTTTACTGGCACTCCTATCAACAACAAAGATAGACAGAACAAATTAACGTTTGGTTCTGTTATTGATACATATGATATGAAACAAGCTGTTCTTGATGGGTCTACTGTCCCTATTAAATATGATACTATTCTTGTTAAAATGAAGCTTAAAGAAAGCAAACTTCAAGATATTAAAGATTATGAGGAAGAGTTGGCCAAATTATATGATCAAGATCTTATTGATGAAGCAAAAAAAGAAGCTTCATCTCTTTCAAGTGTAATAGGCGATAGTGACAGATTAATTCAAATTGCTAAAAAGTTTTCTGAGCATTATATTTCTAGAAAAGATGTTTTATATGGAAAAGCTATGTTTGTTGCTTACAACAGAAACATAGCTTTCAAAATGTATAATATTTTAAAAAATGAATATCCAGAACTTTATAAAAAAACAAAACTAATCATGACTGGAAATTCTAGACAAGACTCAGAGGAAATGACAAATGCCATAGGGACAAAGGAACAACAGACATCATGAATAAATGAATTTAAAACAATAGATTCAGATGTTGACATCATTATTGTTGTTGATATGTTGCTTACAGGGTTTGACTTACCTATCCTTGATGTTATGTATATTGATAAACCTCTTAGAATGCACAATTTAATGCAAGCTATTGCTAGAGTAAACAGAAGATATGAAGGAAAGCAATCAGGTTTAATAGTTGACTTTATTGGATTAGGTAAATATTTAAAAGATGCAATTAATCAATACACAACCACAACTTCAGATGAACCAACAATAGAATATGTTTCACAAGTTGAAGATAAACTAAAGGATCTTCTTGAATTAATTAGAAAAATGTTTTCTAATTTTGATTATTCAGGTTTTGAAAATGGAACATCAGAAGATAAATTCTATATCATAAACAAAGCACTAGGATATATCAATACTGCCGACAAAGGTTTAAGTGAAGAAAAAGACAAAGTTTGATCTAGGTTTAAAAAAATAGCGACTGAGATTTATGAAGGATATAAATATGTTCGTTATTCAATATCAAAAGAACTAGTGTGAGAATTTGATTTTGTATTAGGTCTTTTAGCCTTTGGTAAAAAAGCATTATATGCTCCATCAATAAACCCAGCAACATTTGAAACAATTAAGAAAAATATTAAAGAATTAATTGAATCTTCAATAATAAGTAAAGAAATAGTAACTATTGATAAAATAGAAAATAATTCTGAAGTTGATCTTCTAGATGATGAATATATTTCCAAATTAAAAGCTGATTATGCTCCTGAAACGCTTGTAGAAATCATTAAAGCTTGATTAGAGAGAGAAATTAAAGAATATGCTAAAACTGATAAGATTTATTCAGCAGATCTCTTAGAAAGGCTAATGGCTCTTATTGATAACTATAATAAAATACAAAATGCTGATGATATGCTTATTGAATTAGCTGCATTCGGTAAAAAAATGCAAGAGTATCCATCTAAAGCTAAAGAACTAGGTCTTTCAATTGAAGAAATGGCATTTTACCATGTGGTACAAAAACCAGAAGAGGCAAGAAGTAAATATGATAATGAAACACTTATTAAAATTGCGAAAGATTTATTAGAAAAAGTTGGGGAAAATCAAAAAGTTGATTGATATAAGAAAGAGTCTGTAAAAAGAAAAATGAGAATGGAAATAATTCTACTTCTAAGAGAATATGATTATCCACCAGAAAATATCACAAAAGAAGTTACAGAAATGATAATTGAACAGTCTGAAAGCTTTGTTTTAAATAAAACATCTAATAAATAAATTAAAATACACAACTGTGTATTTTTTTATAATTACTTTGGGTTAAAAACCCAAAGGAGAAAAAAGTGACAAAACTAAAAGAAAATTTATAGCTTTAAGTTTTACGTTAGGTGCAATTATATCTGTGCCTTTCATTATAAAAGCAACAGCTATGAAACCAACGCCTCCGGTCTTTGAATTTAAAGAAGTAGCTATAAAGGATCAATACATCAATTTAATAGGTAGAGAAGCTCCATTTGGAGTTTCAAAAGAATATATGTGAAGTTAAAATCTAAAGTCGTACTTAAGAAGTTAGAAGATATGAAAATTGATGAAGGAAATATTGTTGTAATAGAGAATTTTCCTTATACTTGAAGTTGATATTAAAAAATAACAAAATTGATTTTGTGATAAAATATATATAAATAAAAAAGAAATTAGTTAGCAGATATTTATGAATTGATTTCTTTTTTATTAAAAAAGAAAATAATATGAAAAACGGCAAGTTAGTAGACAAAAAAGTGCTTGGAATAAAGCTTGGTAATGTGTTGGGTTTTTATTTCACGGTTGATTTTATTGAAAATAAAGAAGAAAAATATATCGAATGCAAAAAAATAGGTTTTTTATGGATGTTAAAGATTTTGCATTAGAAATCAATAATTCAATTATAAAGGCAATAAATAGTAATAAATTTTATACTCTAATGGAAGAATAAAATGAAAAACTAATAGATGTTCCTAAAATAATGGTTCAAAAAACTAAGAAAATAAGAAAATTTAAGGATTCTACAAAGAATTCTGCAGAAATTAACAAAGAAAATGTCTTTATGCTTTCATCTGCAATGATTGCTAGAGAAAGACGGATCTCAACTTGAGTTAATTAAGTTCTAATGAAAGAATATGATAAAGAAATTACTATTAAAGACTTATGAGACTATAAAAGAATAAGTGAAATGAAATATGGTGAAAGCAATTATAAATTTTGATTATTAAGAGATAAAGAATTTCAAAATATATTAATTGAAAGATTATGAGAAGTCTATGAGAATGAATTAGAAGAAAGTGAATAGGTGATATTATGTTTGTATTAAAAAGCAAATATGAACTATTAAAAGAAAAATATTTAAGAAGCGAATTAGAATTAAGAAAGAAAACAGATAGAATTCATTCTTTAGAAAAAGAAAATAATGTTTTAAATATATTAGAAAGTGAAGATTATAGCTTAACAGAACATTCACAAAAAGAATTAAAGAAAGTAACAAGAATTAGATTGATTTATGAAAAAGAAAAAAGAGAAGAGTAAATATGAAACAAACAGAAGCTGATATTCAGAAAACAAAAAATAGATAGTTTATTCAAGAACTTCAATATTGCTGCCAAAGTTGTATCTTATAAAATTGGTTCAATTCTTACAACTTATGAAGTTTCAATTACTGCTGGTACAAGCATTAAAAGAATAACAAATTTAGAAGAAGATATTCAACTATGTCTTGGTGTTAAAAATGTTAGAATTCAAGCACCAATATCTGGTAAATCATTTATTGGTATTATAGAGGTTCCTAACACAATTAAAATCCCAGTTTCATTTAAAGAAGTTTTCTTAAAGTCAGAAAAACAAATTGGTTCAATAGAAAATAAATTAATGCTAACCTTAGGAAAAAATGTATTGGGTGAAGCAATGTTCTTTGATTTAACAAAAGTTACACATTTACTTATTGGAGGTTCAACTGGTTCAGGTAAATCAGTTTTAATTAATACATTTCTTGCTTCATTATTGTTAAGATATAAACCAACAGAACTTAAATTAGTACTTATTGACCCCAAAATGGTTGAATTCACACCTTATCATGGAATTCCTCATTTAATGTGTGAAGTAATTACAAATACTGCCTCCGCCAATATTGTATTAAAAGAAATTGTTAATGAAATGGAAGAGAGATATAAAATAATGAAAACTTTTGGTACAAGAAACCTTGAAGAGTTAAATGTTAAGAATGAAAAAGAAGGTAAAAAGAAAATACCTTATATTGTGGTTGTTATTGATGAGCTTGCTGACTTAATGATGGTTGTGCCAAAAGAAGTAGAAAATTCAATTAGAAGAATTACTCAAAAAGCAAGAGCGGCAGGCATTCATATGATTATTGCTACTCAAAGACCCTCTGTTGACGTTATTACAGGAGTAATTAAATCTAATATACCTTCAAAGAATTTCATTCTCTGTTCCTTCATCAATTGACTCAAGAACAATTCTTAATGCTCCAGGAGCAAACAAACTAATTGGCATGGGTGATATGCTTGTCTCTCTATATGGAAAACTTCCAGTTAGAGGACAAGGTGCTTGAATATCAACAGAAGAAATTCAAGACATTACTTCTTATTGAAAAGAACAAGCAAAACCTATTTATACAATTAAAACAAAAAGTACTGATACATTATTTAGTGATACATTATATATCTCTGCCAAAAGAATAATATTACAACAGCAGAAAGCTTCCATATCATTACTACAAAGAAATTTAAGTATTGGTTATAATAAAGCAGCCAACTTAATTGATGCTTTGGAAGTAAATGGAGTTATTAGTCCTTATAATGGTTCAAAACATAGAGAAGTGTTAATCAATGAATAAATTATTTATAATTGGTAGATATATTATGTTAATTTAGATATATTCAATAAATTAAAGAATGAGTTTAATATAAACAAACTGATAATTATTCTAAGAAATTTTTCATTTCCATCACACGAAACTTTAATATATTTATTAAGCGAGACACAGCAGGATTTTGAAAAATATGTATTCTATTCTATTAAAAAGATTAAGAATGAAAAAAATATAAATTTTTTAAAAGCAAAAAATATTAAATGCAAAGAAAAACCCTACTTCAAAATTAAGGACTAATTTTAATAATGTTCACTTATCAAAAGGCGAAAGAAAACCAACTGCAGCAAGTTATCATAAAACATTTAAAATGTTAGGCAAAAAACTTGAAAATGAAAAGATAAAAAAATAGTTGTAAACTTAATGTTACAATTGAAAATTTTACTTATGCTTGAATTGATGTTAAAAATAGTTATTAATGACTATTTTTTTTATATAATGATGAGATAATAGATGATACAAATGACATTTGATTTAAATTACATTTACAACTCAGATGCAATAT
>JAUXHI010000031.1 GCA_030621645.1 Mycoplasmataceae bacterium | reverse complement strand
TATGGAGAGAGCTTTTGATTTAATATATAAAGATAGAATTTTAGTTTACTCTTTAGAGGCACTAAAAGTTGATGAAGAAGATATTGATATAGTTTCTAAAGAATATGTACAATTAGTTCAAAAACTTATTGGTCCATCTCTTCAAAAAGAATTTTTATTTTTGTATGGTAACATTGAAACCTTTACATTTAATCTTTTAGAATATTTTAATTTGAGATATGAGAATGATGAAATAAGAAAAGATTCAATGGAGAATTTAATGGACGACAGTACAGAGGATAAATAAATGGAGTTAGATAAAGTTAATGGTTTAGTCGATACTATATTAGATGAAATTAAAACGACTTCATCAAGTGATATAACAAGACAAAGTAAAATAAAAAGATCTGCTGGTCAAATGGCAAGTGCACAAGCTAGAAAACATAATGACCCGCTATACAAAAGAATGATATATTTTAAAGATCAATACTACAAATTTAGAGAAAAAGTTCATCAAAAATATGGTCCACGTGTGAGAAGTAAAGCAAGACGATAAGGGAGTACAAAATGGCAGAAATACAAGATACGTTTACTAAATTGAAATTAGCGGTAATGGGTACACGGACTCAAAAGATTGATGCTAAATTAGATCAAGTTGTGAAAGACATATCAACATACAGAAGTAATAGTGGACGTAATGGATACATTGACCTTGTTAAAAGTTTAATATCTAAAAATGCTAATGTCCAGATTAGTTCATCTAGTGGTCTTTTTTCTCAAGGAGGAGCTGGACCATCATCATTCGGACAAGGTGGTAGAGTTCTTAGATATAAAACTTATCAAGCAATTGTTTCTAATATTAATTATTGTCATAGAGCTTTACAAGTTTTAACTGATAATATTTTATCTCCTGATGATATTACAAAAATTTCTTTGGATATTAAAGCATCAGATAGTAATGATAGTGAAGATATACCAAAAGAAGCTAAAGTTAGAAGAGTTAAAAATGTTGTTAAGAAAATTAAACTTGAAGAAGATTTAAGTTCAATTGTAAAAAATACATTAATGTTTGGTGATTTTTTCTGTGAAATTGGAGATGCTGTTACTGCCTTAACAAGTAAGTCATTACTTTCAGAAGCTGAATATTTATCTGCTGTTGAAACTTCAAAAGAGCGTGGTGAAATTGATTCATTTAAGCAAGAAAAATACACTTTCTCAATTAACTATTCTGCTCTTAATGAAGATACGGTACAACAAGATGATAAAAAATCTAAAGAAATGAAAAGTCTTAAAAATTTAAAGTTAATTTATCATGAACCACAATTTGTTCTAAGACTACAAAGTTCTTTATTTCCAGTTTGTTTTGGTTATTTAATTTTTCCACAAATAACAGTAGTTCCAGGAACTTCAATTGCAGAAGATGCTATTAATAATATTGTACTTTCAATTCTTAAAAGTCTGGAGAAAAAAATTCCACAAATGAAAGAGTTTAAGGGTAATGATGATCTTAAACATATTATTACTCAAATGTTAGCACAATCTGAATATAATAAAGCAATAGAAATCAGATATGTTGCTCCAGATAAAATGGTTCATTTTAAAATTCCTTCAAATAAATATTATCCTTATGGAGAATCAATATTTGATAATGGACAATTTTCAGCAAAGGTTTTAATTGCTCTTGAAACTGCATTAGCAATTCAGAGATTAGCAAGATCAACTGAAAAAAGAAAGATTGCAGTTGAAGTTGGTCTTCCAAGAGATGCAAAAAAGGTAATTGAAAAACTTAAAGAAGAGTTTAGAAAAAGAAAGATTACACTCGATAGCTTTGGTACAGTTGATACAATCCCAAGTATGATTACAACTTTTGAAGATGTTTATATTCCACAGCGAGATGGGAAACCATTTGTGGATATTAGTACATTCAATGAAGGAAATGTTGATGTTAGAAGTAAAGTTGATGAACTTAAATTTATAAGAGATCAACTTGTAGCTGGTCTTGGCGTCCCACCTGGATTTATTGGGATTGAAGAAAATATTTCTGCCAAGAACACATTAACTGAAGAAAACATATTGTTTGCAAGAACAATTATAGCACATCAAAAATATTTAACACATCAGGTACAAGAATTAATTGAAAAGATATTTGATATAGTAAGTCCGGAAGAAGCTTTAACATTATTTGATACTGTTCAAGTTTCATTTCCACCACCAAAATCCTTACAGTACGAAAGAGAAGCTAGATATATGAATGAAGTTACTGGATTAATTGATGGACTTGAAAGAGTTGGAATCCCAAAAGAATATTCTAGAAAGAAATATCTTCCACAAATTGATTGGGATGAAGTTTCTAAATATGAAACTGATGTTAAAATTGACCAAACTCTTGATCCATCTAAGAAAGACGATGAAATGGATATGGGTATGGGCGGAATGGGCGGAATGGGTGGAGCACCGTATTAATATAGGAGATAAAAAATGTTAAATAAATTAAAGATAATTACTTTTTCATATATAGCAGAACATGATAGACTTACAAAGGATGAAAAACTACAACTTGGAGAATTTGTTAAGGAAGCAAATAAAGATCAGGTATTAAATTTGTTAATAACAGGATACCCACAATCAAAAGCTATTTCAGAAAAGTTTGTTAAAGAAAATAAAGAATTGGTTTCTGAAGTTGATAAAGCCTTTCGAGTGGTACGAGCTGGCGATCATTTTATTTTCCATACCACTAGACAATCGTTGGAAAGTGGAATTACTGCCATTGGTCTTACTGTATTTTTTATTGCTTTGATGGCTGGTGGAACAAAATTATATATGGATTATATAGATAAGGCAGGAAAACAGTGTCGTGATTATACTGGAGAAGGAAAGAAGTGGTGTATGTCTAAAGTTAGAGCTCAAGGTCTTGAAAAAGAAATTAAAGCTTTAAAAGGTTCAATAAAAGAATGTAAAAAAACAAATAATCCATCTAAATGTGTTAGCAAATTAAACGAAAAAATCAAGAAATTAACTCTGAAAATGAAATCGAATATTGCAAAAGCTAATGTTCATAAAAATAAAATGGTAAAGAAACCATTCGGAGATAAATAAATGCCTAACGTAACAGATATTATAAGCAAATTACAAAATATATTGTTTATGCAGAATGAAGTAATTACAACTCAAAGTCTAACAACTCGGAATATAACTCTTAAAGATCGAACACCCAAAGATGATGTTGATCCTGTTGATGTTCCTTTTGTTCCTGATGATGAATATAATACCCATAGACTATATGGAGAAACCGAAGAAATAGAAGAGCAGGAAGATGAAGAAGAAATGCCAGCAGAAGTTCCAGAAGTTGAACCTGTTGATCCAGGAATTGAAGGTGGTGAAGAAGCTGCTATGGAAGACCCGGCTGCTATGGGTGATATGGGTGCTGAACCTGGTATGGATGCAGGTATGGGAATGCCGGGTGAAGAAAAAGAAGAACCATTAACTCCAGGTCAAATTGGAAGGGTGTATGAACTTAAGAAAATATATACAAGATTAACAGCATTAGAAAATATGTTACAAGATGTTACCGATGAAGAAATGATGGAATTAAGAAATTTAATTTCAAAAGCAATTGAATTATTCAAAACACTATCATCCAACTTCGATGTTTATAAAGAAAAGTTAGATGATATTATAGTAATATTTTACAAATTTCTTGATATTTCGTATAAAAAAGTTAGAGACTATTTTAAAAGCAATAAAAGTAATGAGGATTAAATAATGAGTTCAAAACTAATTATAGAGCAGGGTGTTTATGCAGAGGCTGAAATTATTAAAAAAACACCAACCAGAGCAATATTCAGATGTCCTATGCAAACGACAGATGAAATAAACCAAAATGGTAGGTTGTATCCAAGTCCAGTTTTGGGTGAAGGTATGAGTCAATGTGATCCAAGAATGAAAAGAAGAGCATTTTATTCAGAACTTGACCACCCTTTGCCAACAGGAAACGATCAAATTGATGGTATAAGACAAACAACAGTTTCATTAAATAATGCTTCTCATATTATAAGAGATTATGAATTTAGAAAAAATGTTTTAATGGGAGAGATGGAAACATTAAGTAGTAACAGTGGACAAACTTTATTTTCATTGTTACAAGATAAGACAGGTGTAGGTTTTAGTATGAGAGGACTTGCTGAACTCGAAAGATTACAAGATCATAATGTTGTAAAATCTCCATTAACAATTATAGCTTTTGACGCTGTAAGTATGCCTTCACATAGATCTGCAGTTGTTGATTTTAATGAAATGAGATTTGAGCAAGAAATGTTATTTGAAACCGATAGTGGTTTAGTTTGTGTAAATGGTCGGTGTTTTATGCCAGAATATTTTGATAAATTAATTGAAACTAAAGTAATAAAGTTTTTTGATAGATGGGTTTAAATTAGAAAGGAAACAAAATGAAAATTGAATTTTTAGAAAAAAAGCAAACATCAAAAGAAATGTTGCCACAAGTTCTTGAAAGAATATTTGCTATTTGTAAAACAGACCCAGAGTTTCCATTAAAGGGTAAACTTGATTCTGTAGAATATGTAATTGAAAATCTAAACAAAAAAATTAAAAAGA
>JAUXHI010000005.1 GCA_030621645.1 Mycoplasmataceae bacterium | reverse complement strand
AAGAGCAACTTGGTAAAGATATTACACTGCGTGATTCTTTAGAAGAGACACTTATAAAGACAGATAATGATAAACAAGCATTTAAAGAAAAAATACATGTAAACAAAGAAAAACAAAATATAATTCAAGAACAAATTCTTGAATTAGATAGTACACTTTATAATTTACAATCTAAAAAAATTGAAGCTTCTAAGAAAACAATTTCTTCTACTAGTGAATCAACTGCAAAACAATTAGAATCAGTTATCAAAACAACTGTTATTTCAATTGAGGATGTAAAATTAATTTTAGTTGAAGCAAAAGAAAAAGAATCTAATACTTTAAAAAGTTTATCTTCACTTAAAGATCAAGAATTTGATCTAATTAAATCAAAAGAAAAACTTCAATCAGGCTTACAGACTGCTACTTATGAGTTAAGTAAGTTTTCATCTACTAATCTTTCAAAACTTGGTAGAGGGACAAGAATAATTTTAGAAAACAAGCAAATATTCAATGAAGTATTTGGAATTGTTTCTGATGTTATTAGATATGATGATAAATATGACAGAGCCATTCAAGTGGCTATGGGAGCAAAGTTAAGAAACTTGGTAGTTTCTGATGACAAAGTTATAAAAGAAGCCATTAAATGACTTAAAAAGAACCAATATGGAACTGCAACATTTATTCCAGCTTCACAAGTTAAGCCAAAATTTATTTCTGAAGAATTTATTAAAGCAATAAAACCAGTACCTGGGTTTATTGGAACTTTATCTGATGTAGTTAAATCAAAATCAGCATTTAAAAATTTAATTTCTTCATTATGTGGAAACATATTATTGTTTGACAATATTGATAATGCATTTAAGGCAGCTAAATTTATTGGTTATAAGTTTATGATAGTTGCTCTTGAAGGAGATGTAATATATCCTGGTTTTACTGTTAGAGGCGGATTTACAAAAGGTGAAGATTATACAACTAAAAAAGAAAAACTTCAAGAAGTTGAAAAAAACTTAACAACAGCACTAACAAAAGCTAAGAAAAACATCATCGAAATAAAAGAAGTTCTTTCTCAACATCAATATTCTCTTTCATCTGCCAACAATGAACAAATTAGAGCACAAGAAAGAATTATTGATCTTGAAATCAATCTTCAAAGACATCTTGAATCTTACAAGAAGAACACCGGAAAAGATTTTGATATTAAAAAGATTACAAAATCTTCAAAAGATATTAAATCGCTTTCTATTGAACAAATTTCTAATGAAATTAAATTAACTCAAACAGAAAAAACAAGAATTAATAAAGAAGTAATTCAATTACAAAAAACAGAAGATGAATATAGACAAGTTTGAGAGAAATCTATTGAACTTAATGCGTCTTCGCAGGTTAAATTAAATAATGTTAGTTCAGTTATTGAACTTAATGTATCAATCCTTAACAAAGATTATAAAATGACATGAGAAGCTTTAGAAGAAATGGATGTTCCTAAACTTAAAATATCTTATGACAAAGCAAATATATTAAGAATAAAACTAAGAGAAGAACTTGAATCATTAGGTTATGTTGATTTCGATGCTATTGAGAGATATAAAGAAGTTGCTACTGATTATGAATCATTAAAAGAAAACACAACTGATTTAGCTGACTCAAAAAATAAACTAATTTCAACCATTGTAATTATGGATGAAAAAATGATTTCCCAATTTGATAAAACATTTACTAAAGTTAATAAGAGATTTCAAAAAACTTTTGAGACATTGTTTAGAGGTGGGAAAGCACAACTTAAATATACAGACCCAGATGACATTTTAGAATCTGGAATTGAAATGTTTGTTCAAGTACCAGGTAAAACAATTAATAATATGTTACTTTATTCAGGTGGAGAAAAATCACTGATGGCTTTATCATTAATTTTCTCTATTAATGAAGTTAGAAACTTACCATTATTACTTCTTGATGAAGTTGAAGCATCACTTGATGAAGCTAATGTTGAAAGATTTGCTAAGTTTGCTAAAGCTTTAAATGAAAATACTCAATTAATTATTATTACACATAGACCAGGAACTATGGAAAGAGCAGATATTCTTTATGGAGTAACAATGCAAGAAAAAGGAGTTACAAAAATTGTTTCTGTTAAATTAGAGAAGGCAGTCGAACTGGCTAACTAATCATGAGTTTAATTAATAGATTAAAAAACAAAATAACTGGAAATAATAAAAAAGATGTAGTTCTTGATAAGATTAAAAATCAAAAAGAAAATTCATCTATTAAAAAATATGAAAAAGGACTTTCTAAATCTAGAAAAAGTTTTTCTCATAAAATTCAATCTCTTTTTGTTAAACACAGAGAAGTAAATGATGAATACTTTGAAGAGTTAGAAGAAATTTTGATTATGGCTGATGTTAATGCAACATTAACTCTTGATTTAATTAAATATTTAAAACAAAAAAGTCAAATAAAAAAAATAACTTCTTTAGCTGAAATGAATGATTTAATTTTTGAACATTTATTTAATATGTATAATCCTGATGAAATAACAGAAGGATTAAATCTTACTAAAGGGGAATTAAATGTAATTTTAGTTATAGGTGTTAATGGTGTTGGTAAAACTACATCAATAGGAAAACTTACAAATTTACTTAAAAAAGATTACAAAGTTTCCCTAGTTGCTGCTGATACATTCAGAGCAGGCGCAGTAGAACAACTTAAGATATGAGCTGATAGAAATCAAGCTGATATTACTACACCAGTTAAACCAGGAGCTGATCCAGCATCAGTTGTCTATGAAGGAATTCAAAAAGCAAAAGAAAATAGAACAGAAGTATTAATTATTGACACTGCAGGAAGATTACATAATAAAGAAAATTTAATGAATGAACTTAAAAAGATTTATTCAATCATTGAAAAAGAAATAGGAGCTCCAGCAAAAGAAACATTATTAGTTTTAGATGCTACAACAGGACAAAATGGCGTAGTCCAAGCTGCTGCTTTCAATGATGTTGCGGAATTAACTGGAATCATTCTTACAAAGATGGATTCATCAGCCAAAGGCGGAATCATACTTTCAATTAAAGAACTATTTAACATTCCAGTAAAGTTTATTGGTTTAGGTGAAGGAATAGAAGATATGGAGCCATTCAATCTTACTAATTATCTTTATGCACTTACAGAAGGGTTGGAATCAAATGAGCAAGAAGAATAATATAGACAAAGTAGTTTTATTGTATGATTCATATAAAGAACTACTTACTAAAAAACAAAGAGACTTATTTGAAGAATATTATTTTGATGATTTATCTTTTAAAGAAATATCAGAAAAAAAGAAAATATCCAGAGCTGCAATTCATGATTCAATTCATAAAACTGTTGATGCTCTTAAAAAGTTAGAAAAAAAACTTGGTCTAACAAAAACAATATCAAAAATTGATGATATTAAAAATGAATTAAAGAAATCAAAACCTTCAATAAAAGAAATAAAAGAAATTATTAAATAAAATGAAAATTTATGAAAGGACAGTCGAAGTTACACTAAAAACATTAGAGACAACTAAAGGTTATATTAATAACCGTCTTTTAATTCACACTGTTAGTCCTGATAGAAAAATTAATCTTCGTTTTTCTCTTAGATTATTATTTGAAATACTTGGTTCTTTCACAATGATATTATTATTACTATTACCGGCAGTATTTGGTGTTCAATCATCATCAAATAGTGCTTTGAAATACATATCGAATAACAACTGATTAAGTGCATTTTATATATCTATAACTATTTCTATAACATTCCTGATTTCTTCTAAAGTTGGGGTTGCATCATCAGGGCTTTCAATAGCTTATCAATTGTATAAAGGATCATTATCATATCCTAGAGCATGAGTAGTTTGATTCCACCAAGTGTTAGGGGCATTTGCAGCAACATTCCTTATATGGTCATTAGCTATGAATGAAGGTCTATTTTATAAAAATGGAGAGATTGTTGATGGCGCAGTATCAGTTGGATCTTCATTAGGTACACCAACACCATTCATTAAAGGTATTTTAACAAAATACAATGGTCCTGGTTATACTCCTGAGTTATGAATGTATATACTTCAATCAGTAGTGGCGTTCATCTTTGTGGTGACTATCTTCTTTTTATATAGACTTTCATATCAAATTAATGGAAAACAAGAAGCATTATGAACATTGACTTTCAAACTAATGTTTTCATTTGTAATGATATATGGGGCAAGTACTATATTTGCGCATATAACAAACCCATCAAGAATTATTGTCCCAGCGTTAGTTGCTAGATGAATGGGCGGAATGCAAAACACAACTTCTGCTTGAACATTGGTGATCACAACAATTCTTGCTTATCACTTTGCGATAATGCTTCCAGCAAATTCAAGGGTTAACTGAAAAAGATGATTTAGACCTGGAGAATATCATAAAACAACACAAAGAGATCTTATTGATATTAATATCAATAAAAAAACAGAGGAATATTAGAGGTACAACATGGCATTAAATTTTTTACAATCAAGACTAGAAAAAACAATACAAAAAGTTAGATCAAAAGGAACTTTAACTGAAGAAAACATTCAAGAATTCTTATCTGAATTAAGAGTTATTCTTCTTGAGGCTGATGTCAACTTATCAGTAGTTAAGGAGTTCATAAATGATATTAAAGAACAATCAATAGGTGAAGTTGTTGCTGAAGAAAGAACTGCATCACAAAAAATATTAGATATTGTTAATAAAGAGTTAATATCATTATTTGGTTCAAAAACCAAAGACTGATCTGCACCTGCTGAAACAGCAGTTTTAATGGTCGGGTTACAAGGATCAGGTAAAACAACCACAATAGCTAAATTAGCTAAATATCTAACTGAAAAAGAGGGATATAAAAAACCATTATTAGTTGGATTGGATATTTATAGACCCGCCGCTATTGAACAATTAAATACATTAGCAAATTCACTAGGTTTTGATTTCTTTGCAAATAAAGAATCAAAAGATGTTGAGCAAATCTCAAAGGAAGCTTTAACTTTTGCTAAATTAAATGGGAATGACTTGATATTAGTCGATACTGCTGGTAGACTTCAAACAGATGAAGAACTAATGTTAGAACTTCAAACTATTAAGAAGCAATTCAAACCAAGTGAAATAATATTTGTTGCTGATGCCTTTTCGGGACAAGAAATACTTAATGTAGCTGAAGAGTTTAATAATAAACTTTCATTGACATCTGCAATAATCACAAAACTGGATTCTGATACAAAAGCAGGAGCGTCATTATCACTTGCTAAGAAACTAGGAATTAAAATTCAGTTTATTGGTACAGGTGAAAAAGTTGAAAACCTTGAACTGTTCCATCCAGATAGAATGGCTTCAAGAATTCTTGGACTTGGTGATATTGAAACACTTGTTGAAAAAGCACAAGATATCTCTGATGAGAAAAAACAAGAAAAGATGATGCGCAAGATGTTATCAGGCAGCTTTGATCTTGATGATTTATTAGAATCAATGGCACAAATGAATAAGATGGGTAACATTGGGGGAATAGCAAGACTAATGCCTGGTATGAAGATAAATCAAACTCAGACAGATTCTATTGAAAGAAAATTTAGTTCTTTTGAAACATTAATTAATTCAATGACTGTGAAGGAAAAGAAAGCACCAAATATTTTAAAACATCCAAAAAGAAAAAATAGAATTCTTGCTGGTTCTGGTAAAACAGCTCAAGATTTAAATGAATTACTTAGAGATTTTGAAAAAATGCAAAAGCAAATGAAAGAAATGGCTAAGTATATTAAGATGGGAAAAATGCCTAATATGGGCGGCGGATTTAATGGAATGATGTAATAAGTGTTAAGTAAAATAACTTGACACTTTTTCTTTATTTTTGATAAAATAATAATGGAGGTAATAGATATGGCAGTAAGCCTTAGATTAACAAGAATGGGTTCAAAACAAAGACCATTTTACAGAATAGTCGCAATAGACTCAAGAGTAAAAAGAGATGGTAAATATATTGAACTATTAGGAACTTATGACCCAATCAAAGGGGAAACAAAAGTAAATGAAGAAATTGCAATGAAATGACTTACTACTGGTGCAAGGCCATCAGATACAGTTAAAGACATCTTATCAAAAGAAGGAATAATTAAAAAATTCCATGAATCAAAATCAAAAAAATAATCTTATTCACTTAGGAAATATCGTCAATACTCATGGACTAAAAGGGGAACTTAGAATATTAACTAGTTCATCTGATCCAGAAGATAGATTTAAAATTGGGAACATTGTTTTTTATGACAATGGAGGAGACTTAATTGAAATGACAATAGCTTCAAAAAGATTTCATAAAAATTTTGTATTAATTACAGTAGAAGGTTTTAATGATATTAATGAAGTTGAATTTTTAAAAGGTAAGAAGTTATTTATTAAAAGAACAAAAGATGATGAATTAATGACAGATCTAATTGGTTATGAACTAATTGATAAAGAATTGGGATTAATTGGTAAAGTCGAATCGTTCTTAAGTCATGGGGTATACGAATCATTCATTTCAACATATAATGACAAAACATTTAACATTCCTTACATCAATAAGTTTGTTAAAAACATTGATGATGATAAAAAAATCATCAAGGTAGAAATACCAAAAGAATTTATAGAGTAAAATGAAAACAACATTTATCACACTATTTCCTGAATATATAGAAGCTTTCAAACAGCATTCCATTATTAAAAATGCTATTTCTAAAAAAATAGTAGATATAGATACTGTGAATCCTAGAGATTTTACTGAAGATGGCAAAGTAGACGATACAGTATTTGGTGGAGGAACTGGTATGTTAATGAAGATTGGGCCTATAGTTAAAGCTATTGAATCAATCAAAACTGAAGACTCAATAGTAATACTAATGGGACCTAGAGGTAAAACACATAACCAGGAAAATGCAAGATCACTTTCAAAAGTAAAACACATAGTTCTAATATGTGGACATTATGAAGGCATAGATGCAAGAATCAAACATTATATTGACTATGAATTATCAATTGGTGAATTTATAGTAACAGGAGGAGAAGCCCCAGCTATGCTAGTTGCTGACTCAGTAATTAGATTAATTGATGGAGTAATCAAAGAAGAATCACATATTAATGAATCTTTTGACAAAAAAGGTATATTAGAATGAGATAACTTCACTCAACCTAGAGAATTTGAAGGATATGAAGTTCCAGAAATATTATTATCTGGCAACCATAATAAAATAGATAAATGAAGAAAACAAAATTCAATTGACAACACAGTCAATGAATTATTAAAGAAAGGTAAAAATTAACATGACAACAAATCAACAACAAATCAAAATAGTTTCTGATAAACAAGTCAGAACAGACATGCCAGATTTTAATACTGGAGATATTGTCAAAGTACACGTAAAAATTAAAGAGGGAGAAAAAGAAAGAATTCAAATGTTTGAAGGATTTATCCTTAAAACTTCTGGTTCAGGTAATGATGCAACTTTCACAGTTAGAAAGGAATCATTCGGAATCGGTGTTGAAAAAACTTTCTTTGTAAACTCTCCAATAGTAGCAAAAGTGGAATTACTTAAAAAAGGAAAAGTTAGAAAATCTAAGATCTTCTACATGAGAGAGAGAAAAGGAAAATCAGCTAGAATCAAACCTAGAGTTAAGAAATAATATGTTTACAATGAAAAAAAAATTAAACCAAAAAGAGAGGTCCCTTTTTGGTAAAAATTTCTTTAAAGGAAGAATGAAGCAGTATAATGATAGGGCAGTAAACCTGATGAAGGGAAGAGGAAGAGTACAACAAGCGATGCTTGAATTCTTTACTTCTGGAATCATTATGTTTGCATGAATGGCACCCTTATCAATAGTAAGAGTGCCATGAATTGATTTCATGAATGCATCTATTCCAATTACAGCAATTTGAATTTCAGCATTTGGAAGCCTTGGAGTAATGCTTGGGCATGTAGTTGGAGCGTATGTTTCACCTACTGGATTGGTGATGGGTGTTAGAACAAACACAATGAAATCATCAACAGCATGAACATTAGCAATGGGGCAATTTGCAGGAGCATTTGCATTCTGTATGATTGCATTAGCTATTTCTGAAGGAACTGGAAATTTAGAAGCAGCAGAAGCTAATATCTTAATTACTAATGGTTCAGCTACATCCTCAATGAAAGGGCCGCTTTGATTTAGACCAAACTTGCCAGATCACGTTTTTAGTAATCACGGCACATCAATGTATTACTTTGACTTCTCAAACCTATCAGGATGATATCTTTTACAAGCAATTGTTAATATGGCTGTAATTATAGGATCGGCATTAGTATTCGTTTTAATTAATAAAATAATCAAAAGTGGTAATTATGTAGGAATTCTTTCATTAAGATTTGTCACTGGTTCAATAATCATTTGAGCAGCAATACAATTTGGTGGTGCTCACATGGGATCGCCGTGAAGGGTATTTGCGCCAGCATTTGCAATTAAATCAGTTAATGCTAACATAAATTTAACACCGACATTCACAATGGGTGCTGCTAATATATTAATTACATTAACATTACCAGTAGTTGTCAAATGAATTACAGGGCTATCACTTAAGGAAAACCCAATTTCAAAAGTTTATGGACCTAACTATAAACCAGGCGAAGAACACCAAGATAGTATATTCATAAAAAATAAATAAGATATATACTCATTAGGGAAAATAAATAAGGCATAGAGCCTTATTTTTTTTATAATATAGTATATGGCTAACAAGTACATTATTAGAAATGGATTAAAATATTTAAATTCGGCAAAAATCATTAATCAAGAAGAAATGATTTTTGTTCCAAAGTGAACAAGAACTAAATTTAATGCTTTTCCATTCTCATCTGAGATTGAAGCACAACTAATAATGGAACAAATAGATGAAAGTTCTATAAAAATAGAAAAGGTAGCTAGAACATTATTCAAAAAAGGGAATGATCCTATGTTTCAACAAACTAGAAAAGACTTTGCTAGCATCATTAAAAACAATGTTTAATCACAAAGAAATAGAAAAGAAATGACAAGCTCATTGAGATAAAGAAAAATCATTTAAGACTGATATGAATTCTGATAAAGAAAAATCATATATCTTAGATATGTTTCCTTATCCTTCAGGAGTTGGACTTCACGTGGGACATCCAGAAGGTTATACAGCAACAGATGTTCTTTCAAGAATGAAAAGAATGCAGGGTTTTGAAGTATTACATCCAATGGGGTTTGATGCATTTGGACTTCCAGCAGAACAATATGCAATTAAAACAGGTAATTCTCCATCAGACTTTTCAAAACTTAACATTGCCACATTTAAAAAGCAATTAAAATCATTAGGTTTTTCATTTGATTGAAGTAGAGAAGTCAATACTACTGATGAAAACTTTTATAAAGTTACACAATGAATCTTTAGGCAATTATATAAAAATGATTTAGCTGAATTAAAAGAAACAGAAGTTAACTGATCACCATCATTAAACACAGTTCTTTCTAATGAAGAAGTACTTGAAGATGAAAATGGCAATCCAGTCTCAGAAAGAGATTCTTTACCTGTTGAAAAAAGATTGATGAAGCAATGAGTTTTAAAAATTACTAAATATGCAGACAGGTTGTTTGCTGGTTTAGATGGTTTAGATTGACCTGAAGGAATAAAGAAACTTCAAAAAAACTGAATTTATGAAACTGATGACAATGGAAAATACACAAAAGAGTTGCATCTTAATGATTGATTATTTGCTAGACAAAGATATTGAGGAGAACCTTTCCCAATCATTCATCAAGAAGATGGAGAAATATATTTAGTTCCTGATCAAGAACTTCCAGTAATACTTCCTGAAATAAAAGATTATACTTTCTCAACTGATGGTTTGCCAGCTTTGGCAAAAGCAGAAGATTGAATTAATTATGATCGCAATGGAATTAAGGGTAAAAGAGACCTTAATACAATGCCACAATGAGCAGGGTCTTCTTGATACTATATTGCTTATATTCTTAAAGAAGGAGAAGGATATTTAGATATTCTTTCACCAGAAGCAAAAGATAGAATTAATAAATGATTACCAGTTGATTTATATATTGGTGGACAAGAGCATGCTGTGCTTCACCTTTTATATGCAAGATTTTGAAATATGTTCTTAGCAGACATTGGAGTTCACAACAGACCAGAACCATTTATGAAATTATTTAACCAAGGAATGGTTCTTGGACCTGACGGAACAAAGATGTCTAAATCAAAAGGGAATATAATAAAACCAGACAGTATCATTGAAGAATTCGGTGCAGATACACTTAGGGTTTATGAAATGTTTATGGGAGCCCTTGATGATGATAAATCGTGATCTGAATCAGGAGTTAAATCTATTAGAATATGATTGGAAAGAGTTTATAGAACATTAACAGAAGTTGTTTCTATAGATGAATCAACAAATGAAACAAAAGTAGCCTTTAATAATTTTGTTGAAAAATCAACAAATTATATTGAAGAATTAAAATTTAATTTATTTGTTTCAGAAA
Source organism: Mycoplasmataceae bacterium (assembly GCA_030621645.1). Taxonomy (GTDB): domain Bacteria; phylum Bacillota_I; class Bacilli_A; order Mycoplasmatales; family Hepatoplasmataceae; genus JAUXHI01. The sequence continues at coordinate 14,626 of JAUXHI010000005.1, read as the reverse complement.
TGATGGTATTTATTAATCATCTAAACAAAGATAAAGTAGTTTCTAAGGAAATAATTATAGGGTTCTTAAAAATACTATCTACAATAGCTCCACATATAGCAGAAGAAATCAACACTATAGTAGGAGATGGTAAAACATTAGCGACATCATCATGGCCAATTACTGTAGAAGCTAAAAAAATAATTGCTAAAAAAATAATTATAGTTTCAGTAAATGGAAAAATAAGAGCCAAAGTTATTGGCAAAGACATTAATGACGATGCATCTGATGAAGAGTTAATTAATTTTGCAGCAGAACATGCTCCAAAATTTATAAACCCAACAGACGTTAAAAAAGTAATTTTTGTGAAAGGAACAATGATAAACATTGTGATATAAGAAAATGCAAAAATTATTTATTTATATTGATAAGACAACACATTTTTTCTTTGATATGTGTAACAACAACACAGGAACATATGCCAAACTAGATATGGTTATTGAAAAATTAAGAAATAATAAAGATGTTAAATTATATTTAATTCATTCTTATTTCAGAAGTCATTCAAATAGTAGAAAAGGTTTTCACTCAACAATAGGATTTAATTCTTTTGTGACAGCAGTAGCCGACAAACATAATTCAAAAATATATACATCTTTTGAAGATGCATTTAATTAATTTTAAACAGATAGAGAAGTATAATATGGGAAGATTAAGATTTAAACCTTGAGCAGCAGAATATATGAGAGAATCAAAGATCGTTATTAACGCTCCTGTTTTATTTAAAGGAAAATGATCTGAGTTTTTTGGAAATGATAACCCAATACAAATTGAAGTTGGGATGGGCAAAGGACAATTTATTGAAACATTAGCTGTTTCTAATAAAGATATTAATTATTTAGGTATAGAAAAATATCCTTCAGTTCAAGTTCTTCCTGTAAAAAGAATTGAAGTAAAAGAAGGTGGGCAACCTAACTTAAGATTTATATCAAAAGATGCAACTGATATCAATGAATGATTTGACAACAAGTCAGTAGATAATATATATATTAATTTTCCAGACCCATGACCAAAAGACAGACATTCTAAAAGAAGACTTGTTTCCAATGTTTTCTTAGATAAGTTTTTTAACATCCTTAAACAAGGAAATACTATTGAATTCAAATCTGATCAAAAGCCATTATATGAATTTGCTTTAGAAGAGTTAAGTGAAAGAAAGAATAAATGAGAGATCATTGAAAACTTTACTGATTTACATAATAAGCGAGAAGGGGAAATAGTAAAAACTGAATATGAATCAAAGTTTACTGCTTTGGGTAATCCTATATATAAAATTACTATAAGGAAAATTTAATGATAATATTAATTTCTGCATATGATGAAAATAGAGTAATTGGAAACAATGATAAGCTTCCTTGAAATTTACCTGAGGAAACAAATTATTTTAAACAAGTGATTAACAATAAAGTTGTCATTGTTGGATACAAAACATATTCTTATATTAAAGACATTGTTAAATTTGATTCTGGTTATGTTTTATCTAGAAAACAACATGAATGGAATACAGCAAATCTCGAAATAACAGATGATGTAAATTCTTTAATTTTGAAATATAAAGGTAATGAAAATAAAGACATTTATGTTCTTGGCGGCCAAGAAACTTATGAGACTTTTATAGATTATGCAGATGAATTAATTATTTCTCATATAAAAGGCGAACACAAAGGGGATAAATATTTTCCAATATGAGATTCTTACTTGTTTAAGAATCAAAAAACAATTATTGATAATAATAATTTCACCACAATTATGTATTCTAAGTAATAAGAGATTATTATATAATAATAGTGGTAGGTTATGGCGAGTGTGGTGAAGTGGTTAACACAACGGTTTGTGGTATCGTCATTCGCGGGTTCAATTCCCGTCACTCGCCCCATTTTTTTATTATGAAATATATCTCAAAATCAAAAAGGGACACACAGAATATTGCAAGAATTATTCTTGGAGAAAATATGGATAAGAATTTATTTGTATTATTAGGACCAGTAGGTTCAGGAAAAACAGAATTTGCAAAAGGTTTTGGTACAAAACTTCAAATTAAAGAAGAAATTACATCTCCAACATTTTCAATCAAAGCAGATTATGAATCAATGGTTCATTACGACATATATAATACAACAAAATATGATTCAAAATCAATATTACGTATGGTTGAAGAAGATCTGGATTCTGGAAAGAAAGTAATTCTTGAATGAGGTGAAAAAATTTCAGTTCTTTCTTCTTTAGACCCCGTTTATATAAAATTTGAGATAACTGGTGAAAATGATAGGTTTATAGAGGTAAAATAATAATGAATTTATTTATAGATACAACAAATTTAAATTTTATTGCAGCACTTATCAATAATAATAAAGTGGTAAAACTATTAAAAAAAGAAACTAATAGAACAATGGTTAAGAATTCAAACCAATGATTAGAAGATTTTTTAAAGAATAACAATCAAGAAATACTTAAACTTGAAAAAATATACTTTACAATTGGACCTGGTTCATTTACAGGAGTAAAAGTTGGGTACAACATTGTAAGAACACTCTTACTTGTAAATCCAAAGATTAAAATATATACAATCTCTTCACTTGATTTACTAAGTAATAAAGATAAATTACATACAGCATTAAGAATTACTGCAAATAGATATGTAATTCAAAAGAAAGGTATTTTTACTAAAATCAAAGATACAAAATCAATTGAGAAATATGATCCTGAATTAATTCAAGTTGGTTATAAAGATTTTGATAAAAAAACTATTGAAACTAAACTTGAAGGAAACTACTTCAAAAGAGTTAAGGATGCTAAAAAAATTAATTTAATTTTTTAAAAGAGAAAATAAATGAATATAAAAAAAATATTAACATTATCAACAGGAATTGAAGTTATACTAAAAGGGTGAATCAGATTCAATAGAAATTCTAAAAACATTGGTTTTTTAGAAATATTTGATGGTTCAACACTAAATGGAATTCAAGCCGTTTATAAAGTTGAGAATACAGATATTTTTGAAAAGCTTTCAAAAATTACAGTTTGATCTGCAATTGAATTAAAAGGAATTCTTGTTGAGGGAAAACAATTAGAAGTAAACATAACAGAAGTTATAAATATGTGAAATTCAACTGAAGAACACCCATTAGGTAAAAAAGAACATGGTTTAGAATTTTTAAGAGAAATTTCTCAATTAAGAGTAAGGACAAAAACTTTCCAGTCTATTATGAAAATTAGATCTATTCTTTCTTTTGGTGTTCATCAATACTTTATGGAAAATGGTTTCACATATGTTCAAACACCAATAATTACTTCTAATGATGCAGAAGGCGCAGGAGAAGCATTCTTTGTTAAAACATCTGAAGGAGAAACATTCTTTTCAAATCAAGGTATATTAACAGTGTCAGGACAGCTTCATGCTGAAGCATTTGTTCAGGCTTTTGGTAAAGTTTATACTTTTGGACCAACATTCAGAGCTGAAAATTCAAACACAACTAAACATGCGGTTGAATTCTGAATGATAGAACCAGAAGTAGCTTTCACAGATTACAATGAAATAATGGATATTGCAGAAGAACAAACAAAGTTTGTTATTAGTAAAGTTATGAATGAAGCATCTGATGAACTTGCTCAACTTGGTAAAACACAAGAAAGAGACATCGTTGCTGATTTAAATAACATCACAGAAAATGATTTTGCAAGAATTTCATACAGAGAAGCAATAGATATTCTTAATCAAGCACAAGAAGAAGGTTTTGTTTTTGAAACAATTGACATTAAATTTGGAACAGACTTATCTACCGAACATGAAAAATATCTTGCTGAAGTTAAATTTAATAAACCAGTATTTGTATTTGATTACCCAGAATCAATAAAAGCATTTTATATGTATAAAAATGACGATGAAACAGTTAGAGGTTTTGATTTACTTGTTCCTGGTATTGGTGAACTAATTGGTGGATCACAAAGAATTGATAATATTGCTCAACTAAAATTATCTGCAGAAAAAGCAAATATTAAAATTAAGGATCTTGAATGATATGTAAATCTTCGTAATGAAGGTTATGCACCATCATCGGGCTATGGACTTGGTTTTGAAAGACTTGTAATGTTAGTTACGGGCATAGAAAACATTAGAGATGTTATTCCTTTCCCAAGAACTCCAGGAAAATTAGAATTTTAATGAAAATATTAGCAATAGAAACTTCATTTGATGACACATCAATAGCCATTATGGATAACCATAATGTTTTATCAATGCAAACATATTCTCAAATTAAAGAACATGTTTCAACGGGTGGAGTAGTTCCTGAAAAAGCATCAAGGTTACATTCAGAAAATATATTTTTTTTAATTGAATTGGCTATTAAAGATTCAAATGTAAAATTAAATGAATTAGATGCTATAGTAGTGACAAAAGGACCTGGTTTAGTAAACACACTACAAGTTGGTATTGTTGTTGCCAAAACACTGTCACAGTCTCTTAAAATCCCTTTATATGGAGTTAATCATATGACTGCTCACATATATTCATCATTTATAAATAAACCTTTGACTGATATTCCTGAAAAAGCATTAGTATTATTGGTGTCAGGAGGACATACAACACTTGCAATGATTTCTTCAGGAGAAATATCTATTCTAGGCGAAACAAAAGACGATGCAGTTGGAGAGGCATTTGATAAAGTTGGTAAGTTATTAGATCTTGGATACCCAGGCGGACCAGCAGTTGATAAAATATTCAATGAATTTACAAGAGAGTTATTTGAAATACCTGTTCCTGATTTGCCTGGTTATGATTTCTCATATTCAGGAATAAAATCTTTTGTTGCAAACAAAAAAGGGTTAGTTGAATCACATGCACTTGCCGCAGGTTTTCAAAAAGCAGCTATTGATCAACTTGTAAACAAAGTCAAAAAAGCAATTCTAAAAAGAAAAGTAAATACATTAATTATCGGTGGAGGAGTTGCGACAAATACATATTTAAAATCTGAACTTTCAAGCTTAGATATTAGTATAATTTCACCAAGAGGTATATATGCATTAGATAATGCAGCAATGATTGGCTATACAGCATATTATATGATTGAAAATAATATGATTAAACCAGAAAAACTAACATTAGATGCTTCTTCAAATTTGAAAGTAGGTAAATAATAAAAAAAATATTAGATGGGGAAAAGATAGCAGATAAAATAATACAAAAAATTAGAAAGTTTACATTAGAACAAGATATATCTCCAACATTAGCTGTAATTCAAGTAGGTAGCAATCCAGCTTCATCAACCTATATAAACTTTAAGCAAGAAAAAGCTTTAGAAACAGGAATTAACTTTAATTATTTAAATTTTAAAAATAACATTTCTGAAGATGAATTAATAGGAATTATTTCTGAACAAAATACAAATGAGCATATTGATGGAATTATTCTTCAATTACCTTTGCCTAACCAAATAGAAGTAATCAATGTTATGCAATCAATTGCCCCTTGAAAAGATGTTGATGGATTACATCCATTAAACTCTGGTTTATTAATGTATGGCAAACCTACATTTATGCCGCCAACAGCAAAAGGTGTTTCAAAACTACTTACTGAAAATAAAATAAATGTAAAAGGAAAAAACGTAGTAATAATTGGTAGAGGAATAACTGCAGGTAGACCACTTTCTCTAATGTTTCAAAACATGGGTGCTACAGTATCTGTATTAAATATCAACACAAAAGATATTACTCAATTTACAAAAACAGCAGACATAATAGTTACTGCTGTTGGTAAAAGAAATTTATTAAAACCAGAAGATGTTAATAAAAATGCAATACTTATTAATTTTGGCTTTATTAAAAAAGGCGACAAAATATATGGTGATTATGAATTTGATGAAATGAAAGATAAAGTAAAGGCATTAACTCCTATACTTGGATCAACAGGTCCATTGACAGTTGCATATTTATTACAAAATACAATATTAGCTTATAAATTAAAAAGAAAGTAAAATGAAAAAACTATCTATAGTTATATTTTCAAAAAACAAATTAGCTTCCGCAGTAAGCCTTGTTAAATCATTGTTAAAAAATGGTAATTTAAACATTGAGGTTTTAGTTATAGATACTTCTTCAGATAACACAATAGATTTTCTTTACAAACAATTTTTTGATAAAGTTTCTGATGGATCTTTAAAATTATTTTCATATAAGAAAATAAGACCATCACAAGCAAGGCTTGATGGTTTAGATGCATTAACTGGTGAAAATGTTTGATATATATATGCTCCAGATAAAATCAAACTAAGTTTCTTAGAAACAGCTATTGATGTTTTAGATGCTATTAAACCTGATATTATGGAATTCAATGTTGAACATGCTAAAAGTAGTGTGTTAACATTTAGACCTGAAAAAATTGATATATTAAAAAAAATCATAAATGTCCAAAAGACACCTGACATCTTAGCATCAACATCACCATTCCTATATTCTAAGATTTTCAAAACATCATTTTTAAGAAAGAATAGGGGAATATTAGAATATGATTCATATTTTGATTCACTATATAATTACATTCTAGTATCTATGGCAAAAACTTATTATTATATAGATTTTGTAGGTATAGTTGTTAAACCACAAATTATTCACTCAAATATATTTAATTTGTTAACAACGCAGTGAAACTTAATAATTAATTATTTCATGGAATACACCAACTGAAATATAACTAAAAGATATGTCGAATATATGTTTGTTAGTTATATTTATAAAATTTTATTACCTATTATAAATAAAATGAATATTGATTCTATTGATAAGTATAATAAACACAAATTCTTAATAAGTAAAGTTTCAAAAGCGTTTCCAAATTATAAAGTTAATAAATATATAATTAATGATGTTAAATTATCAAAATTAACTAATACTAAAGACTTAGAAGTTAAATCATTGTTCAAATCTGGCGCAAACAAAAACAAAACAGAATTATTACTGGATGAGGTAGAAAATGAATAAAGTTAGAAGTTATTATAAAGTAGATAAAACAGAAGCGATACAATCAGCTAAAATGGGACAAAGGGTTCTTGCAAGGCTGCTTGATTTAGTTATTGCTATTCTTCCAGGATTTCTAATCATTTCCATTTATGAAGTAGTTTCTACTGCCGGAGTTACACAAGCTTCATTAGAAAACATCATAACTACTATTGGCGATTTTTGAAAAGTTGAAATTGCCGATCTTCTAAATGGTTTATTTGTCTCCCAATATAATTGAGTGATGATGCTAGGTTGAGGAATGTCAATATTGGGAATAATTATTATGTTTATTATTATTCCATTGTTTAATAAGAAAAACATTGGTCAATCTTTTGGGAAATGAGTATTTAAAATAACTCCACTTTACCTAACAGATAGAGAGAGAAGCTCATTCCTGATTAGAGAACTAATGATGATAACTCCTTTAATATTAGTGTATGTGTTTATAATGGTTGGAGGATATTCACCACTTCAATGATTCTCAAAATATACACAAGTCAAAAATTTAAATGTAAAACTGAGTGAAACTAGTGTTATACCCTTAGTATTAAAAGATTTAATAGCAGAAATGCCATCAACATATTCTATATTTGATTTCGTTCTTAGAATTGGAAACAATCCTGCATTATTAAATAGACCAGCAATAGTTGATGTTGCTGCAATTAGCAATGCTGCAACATCATCATCAGGAGTTACATTAATAGTTGCTGAAGTATTCAAAATATTAGTAATTGTATATTGAATAACTACTATGATATATGGTGCTATTGGTAAAAATGGACAAGGCCCATCAGATCTAATAGCTAAAACAGCAATTGTTGATCTTAGAACAATAACAACTGCTAAAAAAGCTGAATCTCAATTTTTAAGAGAAGCTTATATGGATCATTAAATTAAATGAACTCGATGAGTTCATTTTTATAACTACTATGAATTATTTAGAAAACTTAAATGAAAATCAGAAGAAAGCAGTTTTAACTACAGAAGGACCAGTAAGAATAATTGCTGGTCCTGGTTCTGGTAAAACAAGAACTATAGTTTCAAAAATAATTCATGTTCTTGAAAATAAACTTGCAAAGCCAGACGAAATTGTTGTTTTTACATTCACAAACAAGGCAGCTAATGAAATAAAAGAAAGAATTGCTTCTTTTTTGGGTTACAAATTCATAAATGTATTTACTTATCATGGGTGGGCAGCTAGATTTTTAAGAATAGAGGCAGAAAAATTAGGCATTGATAAAGATTATAGAATTCTAGATGCTTATGATCAAAGGAAACTTGTTAAAGAAATAATGAAAGAAGTAAATAATGAAACAATTGACATCAAAGATGCTTTAAGTAGATTTTCAGTTTATGCATTTGATAATGAAACAATGCTTGCTGAAACAAAAACAAAGTATTATGGTAAAATTTCTAATCTCTACAAGTTATATGTTGAAAAAAAGAAAGCAATGAACTCTTTTGACTTTGATGATTTACTTTCTGAAGTTGCCAAATTTCTAAATGAAAACCAAGATTTTAGAAATTTTTATACAAATAAATATAAATACATCTTTGTAGATGAATTTCAAGATACTAATAAAACGCAATACAGTATTTTAAGTAATATAACAACAAATACTTCAAATATTACTGTTGTTGGTGACCCAGACCAAAACATTTATTCATGAAGGGGAGCTGATGTTAAAATTATTTTAAATTTTATGGAAGACTATCCCACAACTAAAACAATCGTTCTTTCAGAAAATTATAGATCTACAGTAAATATTGCTTCAGTTTCAAATGAATTAATTAACCATAATGAAGATAGAATATCTTTTGATGTTCAATCCGTTAATGAAGATGGAGATACTGTCAAATTAATGGCTGGTAGAAACAAATTTGATGAAGCAGATCAAGTTGTATCTGAAATTGTTAGGTTACACAGAGATGAAGGTATTCAATTTCATGAAATGGCAATAATTTATAGAGCCAATTATATTTCCAGAACATTTGAATCAGAATTATTAAAAAGACACATTGGTTATCAATTAATTGGAGGGTTTAAATTTTTTGATAGGAGGGAAATTAAAGAAACTTTACAATTTCTTTATTTTTTATTTAAAAAAGATGATTTTACTTTCAGGGATATAATAAACATTCCGACCAGAGGTGTTGGTGAAAAGAGTTTAGAAAAATTACAGCAAGATGCAATTAGAAACACAACAACCATTTGGGAATATGTTGTCAATAATAAAGACTCCCTTTCACTGAAACTTAAAAAGTTTATTGAATCAACAATGGAACATATTGAAAGATTTGATAACAAAGAAGACCCCACAATTGTTTTAACTGATTATTTACATGATATTGGATTTATGGATTATTATTCGTTGATAGAAGATAAACATGAAAACATTATTGGTTTACTTGAACAGCTTCCTCAAATGTTTGATACAGCTGATTCAATGGCAGATCTGTTTAATTGAATTACATTACAGTCTTCTTCAGATAAATCAACTAGAAAAAATACAGTTACTTTAATTACTGCTCATGCATCCAAAGGATTGGAATATAAAGTAGTCTTTCTTGTTGGTTTTAATGAAGGGATGTTACCTTCTAAAAGATCTCAAACAAAAAAAGAGATTGAAGAAGAAAGAAGAATTGCCTATGTTGCAATAACGAGGGCAAAAAAGAAACTATTTTTATCATATTCTCATGATATTGATTATTCAACCGGTGAAGAAATGAAACCATCTTCATTTATAAGGCATATACAAAATGGCTTAAACAATTATAATAATAGTGGTAGTTCTTTTTCGCCAATCAATAGAGAAAGTTACTTTGACGCCAAACAAAAGATTGGCAACTTGGAAGTTGGAACAATGATTATTCACAAATCTTATGGCAAAGGAGAAGTGGTGGATATGAACGACTCATTCTTCACTGTTAAATTTAAAAGTGTGGGAATAAAGGAACTAATGAAGAATCATCCTTCATATATTTTAAAAGAAAATGAAACATAATACTGCTTTATCAATTGTAATCCTTATATTTTTAGTATTTATTGTCTTTGCAATATTAACAGTGACTTTTTTATATTTTAAAAATAAAACACAAGTCGCAAAAAGAAAAGCACCAATTTTGATTAGAACTGAATTTAATATAGATGCTGTTAAAAAAGTAGTTAATATTAGTGGTTTTTATACAAACTACTCAAATAAAACAAGACAACTTAAAACAGTCTTATCTATTTCTGATATTCTAAATGATAAAACATATTTTAGGGCTATTAACCCACATTTCAATGAATTGTTATTAATTATTAATAATGGAAATCCAAATCAATCTAAAATAGATAATTTATTAGCGATAATGGATTCGCAATATGTGGATTTATATTTTAAAACAAATATTGGTAAAACATTTTGATTTAGCATATATCTAAATGAATACAATAAAGCCAAAAAACAAGTTATTGGAATTTCAAACACAACGCTTTATCCAAATGATAAACAACATGAGATTTTTGATAATTCGTTAGTAGAAGTTATGAATAATGAGACATTTGATATTCCAAAATTAATTAGTAATGTAGTTAAAAAATATAAATACCCTTCATATACTATAACAAAAATTACTTTAGATTTTCAAACAAGAATATATTCTGTAGAGTCAACTGGTTTATATCAATTATTAACATCATTTGGAGTGCATGTTAAACAATTAGGATTTGACTCATTCATTTCAAATTATGCAACATTAACGATATCTCAATCAACTAAAAACAAGATGGATAATAGAAGTTTAAAGAACAATAGTGAGAAGATTAAAAAACTATTTTATGCTTTTGCCGAAAAACATAAAGTTCCCGGAGATAACTTTATTAAAATTTGTGAAGCTTCTTCAAATTTAAAAACACTCAAGGGTGTTGAAGAAGCATGATATCAAACATATTTAGAAACATACTATAATAAAAACACTAATTTATTAGAAGAAAAATCATATAAATCATATTTTGATCTTCTTGTTAAACAACAACAAAAAATATCAAAGAAAATTAAAAGCAATAAATTAAGAGTTATTGAAGAAAGAGTATGAACTGAAGAAGAAGATAAGCTGAAAACTGTTTCTCTTGATGTGCCACATTATGTTGAAAAAACGATATTAAAATTTAGTCCATTAGTAAGGCGTGATGTATTCAATTATCTAATCAACAATGCAATAATCATCGCTAAAAAGAATCCTTCGTTCGAGCATGTTGTATTCACTAATGTTACACACATTCCTGAAATGTTAGAATTAAATCAATTACCAAAAAACTTAACTTTAGCTTTAGATTCTTCATATCATACTAGAGGTTTATTTTATGATTTAGTTAAATTACTTGTTAAAGTAAAACATAAAAAACTTATTAAAAATATTGGTACTGCCATTAATAAAGATTCATTAATTAATGAATCTATTCTAAAACTTTTACCAATAAATAAGATATATTTTACAAGAGAATTTAATAATTCTATAAAAAGCAATAAAAACATTGAAATTAAAAAATGAATAATTATTTTTAATAGGAAAAATAAAGATGCCTATTCAAAAGAAAAGACAAGGTTTTACAACATAATATAATGAAAAAAAATAACATAACACCATTTACAGAAGACACAGTAAAATGATATTCAGATCTAGTTTTGCAATCTGAACTAATTTCTTATGCGCCTGTTAAAGGAACAATGTTCCTTAGGCCATATGGATTTGCTATTTGAAATTTAATTAGAATTCATTTCACTTCTGAATTTTCAGCATTAGAAGTTGAAGAAGTTAATTTCCCATTATTATTTCCTGAATCACTTCTTAAAAAAGAAAAAGATAGCTTTGAAGGATTTGCTCCTGAGGTATTAACAGTAACAAAAGCAGGGAATAAAGATTTAATTGAAAATTACATAATCAGACCCACATCAGAAACTTTATTTGGGACTTATTTTAAAGAAACATTAAATTCATATAAAGATTTACCAGTTAAATTAAATCAATGAGTAAATATAATGCGTTGAGAAAATAACACAAGACCTTTTTTGAGAAACTCAGAGTTTTTATGACAAGAGGGACACACTACTCATGCTACTGAAGATGAAGCAAGAAAATTTGTTCAAAACATTCATAAAGTTTATATACAATTTGCAAATGATAAATTACTTCTTCCTGTGTTTTCAGGCAAAAAAACTGAATTAGAGAAATTTGCCGGAGCTAAAGAGTCATATACAATAGAAACTATACTTAAAGATGGACAAACATTACAATCTGGCACTTCCCACTATCTTGGACAATCCTTTACAAAAGCATTTGATATTGAAGTCCTAGGAAGCGATAACAAACGTTATAACCCTTATCAAACATCATGAGGTGTGTCTACAAGGCTAATAGGAGCATTGATAATGACCCATTCAGATGATAGTGGATTAAGATTACCTTCTAAAATTGCACCTTACCAGGTGGTTATTATGACCCTTTTTGGAGACAAAGAGCCAAAAGTGATTGTAGAAGCTAATAAACTTGCTGAAAAATTAGCAGGCTTAAGAGTGAAAGTAGATTCTACAGAAAAAGGCATTGGGTTTAAAGCGCAAGGCTGAGAAGTTAAAGGGGTTCCAATTAGAATTGTTATTGGACCAAAAGATTTTGAAGCTGGAACAGTTATGCTTTCAATGAGAACTTCAGATGAAAAGGAAACTATTAACGCTTCTGATATAAACCTTGAATTAATATCAAATAAGTTAAAAGAATATGATGAAATATTATTTGAACAAGCATTAGAAATTAAAGATTCAAAAAGAAAAGAAATTTCTTCAATAGATGAAATAAAATCTATCATTGAAGCTGGTGATTATGCAGTTGCATATTGAACTGAAAATGAAGAACTTGAGAAAAAGATAAAAAAAGAAACTGGAGCAACTATTAGAGTAGTACTTAATATTGACACAGTAGGGACATCATTATCTGATAATTCAAAAACAAATACAAGAGCAATCTTTGCAAGAGCATATTAAAAATGCTTCTTTTTTTGCTAATTTCAACTTGAAGGAGAAATTATGTTTTTATATGAACCACTACCAATTGATTCGCCACATATTATTAAAGATGGATATGTTGGTATAAACCAATATCTTGAATATGGGGAAGGCACAAAAAGTACATATGGTTATGAATGATATGTGGAGGGAACAGAAAATGATCCAGATAAGTTTGGAACAACTCTTATGTATCGGAAAACACCTACATATTATCAAGATGCATGAGAAGTAAATTTAAAATCTTCAGAAGTAAATTGATTAACAGGTTTTCCAACTCTAACTTTTGAATTAAAGAATAATCACAGAACATATTACAGGTATAGCGATGGTCCAATGAAGCATTTTGGGGAAAGTGCAAGATTGAACTTAAATGTTGGGGGATTAAATTATTCCTACACAACAAATAAATTAGAATCTTTTGAAACAGAAGAAATATCATTTGATATACCAATTGATATAACAAGAAATAACGCAAATATCACTTGGGATTTAACAGCCATAAATGAATATGAAGATCAATATACAGCGCCATTTACTTCAACTGGTAAAATTAATCTTTTAAAGTATTGAAATAATCATTATGACATTGATTTATCAGAAGGAACACAAATTATTTTTAATCCAATAGGATTTTCAGGAAAACATTCTCATTTTGAAAGAATTGATTTTATACCTACTGTTGGGCAAACTAAGTTTCCAACTAATATAACAAATTTATATAAAATTGTATATTCAAATGATTTAAATGAAAATATTCCTTTAATAGAAACTACAACTGATGCAATGCTTAAAAATATGTGAGGAGTAGAAGATATGTTTCATTCACAAAGATATAAAAATGGGAAAGTATTTTTAAATGACAAATACTTTTATGATCATAATGAAAAAATAACTAAAAAAGGAAATTCAAATGATTTTGAAGTTTCATATTCATTTAAAACACCATGAGATTATAGTAATAATTTTGGTGAAATGACAAGTAAAATTGAGATAACTACTTTTTCTAAAAGAACTTACAATGTGAAAAGCTATTTTGGAAATAAACAAAGACTAAGGGGAGATGACAATTCAAAATATTATTTTAAATTTGTTAATTTAAATAAAAATTTAACAAGATTGACATTGACATTGACAGATATAAGTTCTGGAATAATTACTGCACAAGAATTAGAGGATTTATTAAATTATGAAATATAAAATTAAAAGAACATTAATTGTAATGTTAATTCCCATAATTGCATTAGCTGTATGAGGGACATATTCAATTTCAAAATTACCTTTAGTAAATCCTCCAATTTCAGAAGAAAACATCAATTTGGACAAACCATTTATAAGTAATTATGATATTAATAGTTCTATTCAATCAACCTATGGTAATGTAGATAATTTTGAGCTGTTGCATAAAGTAATTAATAAATATTTAAAACATTTTGAAAATAGTAATATGCAAGAGGAAGTTAAAGTATATTTTGATCTGAATAATAATGAATATTCAATTCATTTTGAAATAAATGATAACACTATACATAAATACTCCTTTGAATTTA
>JAUXHI010000006.1 GCA_030621645.1 Mycoplasmataceae bacterium | reverse complement strand
TAGTTTGACTGGGGCGGTCGCCTCCTAAAGAGTAACGGAGGCGTACAAAGTTACACTCAACATGGTCGGAAATCATGTGTAGAGCGCAAAAGTATAAGTGTGATTGACTGTGAGACTTACAGGTCGAACAGGGTCGAAAGACGGTTTTAGTGATCCGCCATTTCTTTGTGGAAGGGATGGCGCTCAACGGATAAAAGTTACCCCGGGGATAACAGGCTTATCTCCCCCAAGAGTTCACATCGACGGGGAGGTTTGGCACCTCGATGTCGGCTCGTCACATCCTGGAGGTGAAGTCGCTTCCAAGGGTTGGGCTGTTCGCCCATTAAAGTGGCACGCGAGCTGGGTTCAGAACGTCGTGAGACAGTTTGGTCCATATCTACTGTGTCCGTAAGGAATTTGAGAAGAGCTGCCCCTAGTACGAGAGGACCGGGGTGGACGTACCACTGGTGTTTCGGTTGTCCTGCCAAGGGCACTGCCGAGTAGCTACGTACGGAATGGATAAATACTGAAAGCATCTAAGTATGAAGCCAACTTCGAGATTAGATTCCTCACCTTTTTTAGGGTAAGTTCCCTTATAGACTATGAGGTTGATAGGCTGGATGTGTAAGCACAGCAATGTGTTAAGCTAACCAGTACTAATAGAACGAGGACTTAACAAGATTAAAAGTTAAAATTGATTATATTCTAATTCAATTTTTAGTGGAGAAGTATCTAGTTTTCAGGGGCCTATCCTGAAATACTATATAAATAATATATTTAGACAAGTATCACTTGGACAAATAATTTTATAACATTGATTTATAACATTATTTGTCGGTAGCGATAGCATCAAGGTCACACCTGATCCCATTCCGAACTCAGAAGTTAAGCTTGACAGCGGCGAAGGTAGTCGAAAGGCGAGAATAGCACACTGCCGGCTTTTTTTATTTCCCAATATTTCTTTTGCATTTAATTTAAAGTTATATAATATAATTAAAATATGAAAAAATTAAATATAAAAGAAATAAATGTTAAAGATGCACTAGTTGGTGCAGGAGTAGGATTTGCAGTTGCCGGTCTTGCTTTTGGTTTTGGATTAGGAATTCCATTTGCAAATAAAAAAACATCAACTATAGTGTTACATTCAGATGTAATAAAAATTTTACATGGACTTGATGAATTTGGGCAAAGATTATCTACTACAAGTGGACAATCAAATAAAGATGCAGTCAAATATATTTCAGACACAATTAAATATAATGGTTTAGATTTATCTTATGAACATTTCTCAGTAGAGAATGCAAAAGATGAAAATAAAACTTATAAAGGACAAAATATATTTGGAGAATATTTTCAAGATAAGGAAAAAACACTTATTATTGGAGCTCACTATGATACTAATGTCCAATTAGTAGGGACAGATGCAACAGGTTTTACTGATAATACTTCCGGTGTAGCTGGAGTACTTGGGCTAGCGGGACAACTTGGTTTTTATCAACCAAAATTGGACTTTAATATTTTACTTGCATTATGAGATGTTGAAGAATGAGGATTGTATGGATCAAAAGATTATGTAGAGAGTTTTTCAGAAAAAGAAATATCAAATACTGTAGGTTATATTAATCTAGATACAATTGCTGGAGGAGATTCTGTGTATATTCATTCAGCGCCTTCTGGTGAAAAATGAGAAGATGCTAATTCTGAGACAGCAATAAGAGATGCATTAATTGCTGCAGGAACAAAAATTGGTTTTGACACCGACACTTCAGGAACACCCGGTAGTGAAAATCAAAACTTTAATGCAGAAGGATTTAACTTTTCAACAGCGGGTACATCATCTGTAAATGGAAAAGCCGGAGAAGGATACCCAGCATCAGATTTCGTTCCATTTGCTAAAGCGGGAATTGAAACTGCATCATTTGAATCGACAAATTACAGCATTCAATCAGAATGAGGTACATTATGATCAGAGGGTGCTATTAATGATGGTTATGTTCAAACTGTTCATGAGGATACATGAGGAAATATCATAAATGAAGATGCATTTGTTAGAACATGAAAAGGCACAAAAAATCTTGATGCTTCAGTTTCAGGGTTTAGTACAGCAGGAGCAGAAGTTTCATTTACTGAAATAGGTGCATTAGAAACTGAACTTATAACATATTATCAAGCTGAAGTAGCTGCTGGAGAATTTGCAACACAATCAGGAAATAATTATGCAAATCAAATTTGAGCATCTGAACTATATGGAAAATATGGTTTCTCATCTGAAGGTCAAATTTGACATACAGAGCTTGACTCAAAAAAAATATTAGAAGATATGTATGGAACAAGAATTTATGACCAAACAGAAATGGTTACAGATACTACTTGACAATACATTCTTGACGGAGCTGTAACTTAATTAAATAATTTGATTAAAAAAGAGATGTTCATCTCTTTTTTTCTATAAGACAAATTATTAACTGATACTATTAGAACTGATTATGAATCAACAAAAGTTGGTATCGAAACTAAACTTATAGTTTCAAAAGGACATTCACACATATGGACTATATTAAATATGTTGACACTCCTGAAACACCCCAAATATTATTTCATTTGTTTTAAATTTATAACTAAAAATTACTAATAATTTGTAATTTTATTAGTATAATTACTTTGTTAGGATGAAAATATATTCTACTAACTATAATAAATTTAAAAAACAAAATATAATTAAAAATAAAGGATTAAAAATTAAACACATGATTAAAGTTAAATCAGAGTATGGTAAACTAAAAAGAGTTTTACTACACAGACCTGGAGTTGAAACATCAAACTTAACACCTTCAACATTTGAAAAGTTATTATTTGATGATGCATACTTCCTGCCTCAAGCTCAAAAAGAGCATGACGCTTTCGCAGCAGTACTTAAAGAAGCTGGTGTAGAAGTTGTCTACCTTGAAGACTTGATTGCAGAAGTTATTTCTGACGATGAATCAATTAAAGAAGCTTTCTTTGAAGAATTCATTGTTGAAGCGGGAATTTCTAAAGGAACAAACCTTTATGATAGAGCGTGAAAATACTTAACAACATTCAAAGGCGACAATAAAGACCTTATTGTTAAAATAATGGGAGGAGTAAGATACTCAGAATTACCTGTATCTACATCAACATCACTTGTTGAATTAGCATCACCAGATATATGAGCATTCGAACCTCTACCTAACTTAGTATTCACAAGGGACCCATTTGCAACAGTGGAAAATGGAATTACATTACACCACATGGCAAACCCAACAAGACAAAGAGAAACTTTATTTGCTAAGTACATCTTTGATCACCACCCAGATATGATCGGAACAAAACGTTATTACGAAAGAGATTTAGATAACTCAATCGAAGGCGGAGATGTTATGATCCTTTCTGACACAAAAATTGCAGTAGGCATCTCTATGAGAACAGAACCTCAAGCAGTTGAAGAATTTGCAAAAAATATTTTTAAAGATTCTGAATCAAAAGTTGATACAGTATGAGCAGTTAACATTCCTAAAGGAAGACAATGAATGCACCTTGATACAGTATTCACACAAATTGATAAAGCTACATTTAGTGTTTTCTCACTTGATTACAACTTTGACTTCTACAAAATAACTAAAGCATCTGAAGGTGAAGTTAAAATTGAAAAAGTTAACCTATCGCTTGAAGAATGAGTTAAAAAAGTATTAAACTTAGAAACAGTTAAACTAATTGTTACAGGTGATGGAGATCCAGTTTATTCAGAAATTGAACAATGAAATGATGGATCAAACGTATTAGCAATCGCTCCAAATGAAGTTATTGTATACGACAGAAACGTAGTTTCAAACAAAGCACTTAGAGATGCTGGAGTAAAAGTTCACGAAATACCTTCTTATGAATTATCAAGAGGTAGGGGTGGACCAAGATGTATGTCAATGCCTCTATTTAGAGATGACGTACAATAAATTAAGGAAAAGAAAAATTTAAATGGCATTTAATATAAAAGGAAAATCATTATTTGCAGTTAAAGATTGATCTACTGAAGAAGTTAAGTTCATTCTTAATCTGTCACATGATTTAAAGAAACAAAAATATACTGGTCAATCACAAAACAGATATAATCACCAAAAATCAATAGCAGTTATTATGCAAAAAGCCTCTACAAGAACAAGATCAGCTTTTGAAGTTGCTGCATTTGATTTAGGAATTAATGTAACATACATCGGTCCTACAGGATCACAAATTGGTGATAAGGAATCAATGGAAGATACAGCTAAAGTACTTGGAGGATTCTATGATGGAATTGCTTTCAGAGGATCAGCTGATGCCGATGTTGAAATGTTAATCAAACATGCTGGTGTTCCAGTATGAAACGGTCTAACAGATGGATGACACCCAACACAAATGTTTGCAGACTACTTAACAGTTCTAGAACAATTTGGAAGAACAGATGTTAAATTTGTTTTCGTTGGAGATGCAAGAAGCAATATGGGAAACTCATTAACTGTTATGGCAGCACACATGGGAGCTCACTTTGTATCTGTTGCGCCTAAAGAATTATGACCAGATAAATCAGTTGTTGAAATAGCAAATGAAATTGCTAAAAAAACTGGTGCTAAAATTGAATTCACTGAAGATGTAATGGAAGGTACAAAAGACGCTGATGTTATTTACACTGACGTTTGAGTATCAATGGGAGAACCAAAAGAAGTTTGGGCAGAAAGAATTGCTTTGCTAAAAGACTATCAAGTAAATGATACAATGATGGCTAATGCTAACAAAAACGCAATCTTCCTGCACTGTCTACCTGCATTCCACGACACAAATACAAAAATTGGGAAACAAGTAGCAGTAGATCATGGAATGGATTCACTAGAAGTTACTGATTCTGTATTCAGATCAGACGCTTCAAAAGTATTCAGTCAAGCTGAAAACAGAATGCATACAATTAAAGCAATAATGTTTGCAACATTTGATCAATAGAAATAAGAAAAGAAATAAGTTTATGAGTGATAAGAAAAAAATTGTAATTGCTTTAGGCGGAAACGCTTTAGGTAATACACCAAAAGAACAAGAAGAAATAGTAAAAGTTACTGCTTCTACAATAGTTGATATTATAGAAGAAGGTAATGATGTTGTTGTTGGTCACGGAAACGGACCACAAGTAGGGATGATTTCTCTAGCTTTTGATGAAGGTAAAAAACAGAATGATAAAATTCCTACTTTGCCGCTTTCATTAGCAGGAGCAATGTCTCAAGGATATATCGGGCTACATTTAAAACAAGCAATTGAAAATGAATTAAAAGCAAGAAATATCGAAAAGAAAACATACGCACTTATTTCACAAACAATAGTAGATAAGAATGATCCTTCATTCGAAACACCTACTAAACCAATCGGGTTATTCTACTCAGAAGAAGATGCTAATACTCTTAGAGTAGAAACTGGTTGAACTATCGAAGAAGATTCAGGAAGAGGGCATAGAAGAATGGTACCTTCACCAAAACCTGTAGATATCGTCGATAAAGAATTAATTCACACAATTTTAGAACAAGGTAACATTGTTATCGCTGGTGGAGGGGGAGGAATCCCTACTATAATCAATGATAATGGATCATACACTTCTGTGGATGCTGTTATCGATAAAGATTACACACTAGAAAAAATTGCTGAATTAGTTGAGGCTGATGTATTTATGATTATTACAGCAGCTGATGGAATCTGAAAAGATTACGGTAAACCAACAGGAAGAAAACTAGACAACCCAACAGTTGCCGAATTAGAAGGTTATCTTGCTGCTGGAGAATATCCAGAGGGATCGATGGCACCTAAAGTTAAAGCTGCTATTGATTTCGTTAAATCTGGGCCAAACAGAAAATCACTAATTACTGAACCAGCTTTAGCTAAAGCTGCTCTTAAAAGAGAAGCAGGTTCATGAGTTGAAGAATAATAATTATTATTCAATTTTCATATTTCTAGGGAGTTTAACTTCCTAGATAATTCAGTTGAAGAAACAACAACTTTAAAAAATAATCTCAAAAAAACAAATTACGCTGATCCAACAGAGAAAACAAATGGAAAAAGAAAAGGAAATTAATGGCTACTAAAGCTAAAATTAAATCTACCAAGACTAAATCAGCTTCAAAGAAAAAATTTACAATGCCTCATGTTTTTACATTATTATTCCTGATCGCAATTGTTGTGATGTTAGTCACATGAATTGCACCATCAGGATATTATGTACATGACGAATTTTTCTCAGCAGGACAATCTGAGATGGGATTTATTAATGTCTTAATGGCAATTGCTGAAGGGTTTATGGGAGGAGCAGAGTTAATATTCTTCTTATTCGCGATTGGCGCCTTCATTAACATGGTTATGAAATCAGAAGTAATGGAAGCAACAATTGGAACAGGGCTGAAAAAACTTAAAGGAAAAGAAATCTGAATGATTCCTTTACTTATGTTGTTCTTCTCATTTGCAGGATCAATTTATGGGATGAATGAAGAAACACTAGCATTTTATGTTATTCTTGTACCAGTATTCGTACTTGCAGGATTTGATGCTATGACTGCCGTCTTCACTATTCTTCTTGGGGCAGGAGTTGGAGTATTGACTTCAACTCTTAACCCATTCAGTATTGGGGCGGCTGTTGACGCAGCAGGTGTTGATGATGTAACACTATCAACAGGTATGGGATTTAGATGAATATCATTTATAGTCTTCTACATAGCTGCAACAGTATTTGTTATGTGATACGCTAAAAGAGTTGAAAATAACAAAGATTTATCTGCAATAGATGCAGAAACTAGAAAAAATCATGAAAAGTGAGCAAAAGCTAATTATGATCTTACAAAAATACCAAAAATGACTGGTGCAAGAAAAGTAACTATTGGGTTATTCTTCTTCTCATTATTCATGATGGTAGTAATGTTAGTTCCATGAGGAGACTTATTCCCAGGACTATCAGAAACTATTCCTAAATGAGGTAAAACATTAGGAGAAAAAGCTCCTTGAGTTGAAAATGGCACAAGTAATTTCTTAGTCCCAGGGTCATGATACTTCTTAGAATTAGGAGTGTTCTTCTTAATCATGTCAATCATTATAGGGGTTGTTAACAGAAACAAAGAAGCTCAAATCTATGAATATGCAGTAGAGGGTGCTAAAGACATGTTAGGTGTTGCACTTGTTATTGCAGTTGCTAAATCAGTTTCAGTAATTCTTGCAGGAACTACTGGAGATATCTCAATTGCGGAATCTACTCAAGAAGGTATTTGAAACTTCAAAGGAGTTACGGGAGAAATTCTTGCAACATCATTAAATGATGGAGAAACATGACTTGCTTTCAAAGACGTTAATATCACAAAAGAAACACTAGGATGATTATCAGAAAACACTGTGTTCTATGATAATAATGTATGATTTGGAGAATCTACAATAAACTTTCAGGATTTCACATCATCTTTAACAAAGGAAGTTAATTTATCAAACTCAATTATGAATGTTACACAACCAATAAGTAAGTTACCAGAGGCGGTTTATAACCCACTTGTATATTTAATTTACTTACCAATGTCATTCTTAATTCCTTCAACATCAGGATTGGCCGGAGCGTCATTGCCAATTATGGGACCTATGGCAAACAATGCATTTGGACCACAAGCAACAGCTACAACTATTACTGCGTTCTCATTTGCATCAGGTACAATAAACCTAATTACACCTACATCAGGAGTAGTTATGGGGGCCCTAGCAATTTCTAAAATTGAATATGGTACATACCTAAAAGCAGTTGGAAAATTCTTTATCGGTGTAGTTCTATTATCACTAGCAATGATGGCATTACATACTTGACTGGTATTTTAATTAAAACCAACAAATAATTTAAAATGAAACCAAATGGTTTCGTTTTTCTTTTGCTCGAAGGTTGTATAATTACCTTGATAAAATGGCAACTAAAATAAAAAAAGTAAATAAAACAACAGACAAAAACAAACATAAATTTAGAATGAAAATGCCTTATGTATTTTCCCTTCTATTTGGAATAGTGCTATTAATTATGGTTATTTCTTGATTTGCACCTTCGGGGTATTATCTTCAAGATTCATATTTTAGTGCTGGAACTAAAAATATAGGAATAATAAATTCATTCTATTCAATAGCCCAAGGGTTTATGGATGCAGCAAACTTAATATTCTTCCTATTTGGTATTGGTGCTTTCATAACATTGACAATGAAATCACAAGCTTTACAAGCAACAATAGGATTAGGATTAAAGAAACTTAAAGGTAAAGAAATATGAATGATACCTTCATTCTTATTATTCTTTGCATTTGGTGGGACAACATATGGAATGTCAGAGGAAACAATTGGGTTTTACTTATTAATTGTTCCAATCTTCATTCTTGCAGGATTTGATGCAATGACAGGTGTATTTGTAATACTTCTTGGGTCAGGAGTTGGAGTTCTGGCCTCAACTGTTAACCCATTTAGTATTGGTGTTGCTGTTGATACAGCTAATATATCAGAAAACATCACATCAATGGGAGAGGGAATGGGGTTCAGGTGAATTGCATTCGTTGTATTCTATCTTGTAGCATTGGCATGAATAATGTACTATGCTAAAAGAGTAAAAAAAGATAAAAGTAATTCAGCTATGTCAGCTGAAGATATGAAAATGCATGATGATTGAGCTAAACAAAATATTAATGTAGATAAAATTCTTAAACTTGATGTAAGAAAGAAAATCACAGTAACAATATTCTTCTTTACATTATTCTGAATGGTGTTTGTTTTAATTCCGTGATCAGAGTTTGGCGCCGATGCTTTCTCATGATTATCTAATTGAATGGCAACTGATGTTTCATGATTAGATAATGGAACTAGTGGAACAGAAATAGGAACATGATACTTCTTACAACTAGGAGTTCTATTCCTAATAATAGCAATTGTAATTGGTTTAGTAAACAAAAACAAATTACCACAAATATATGAATATTGTCTTGATGGGGCAAAAGACATGATGTTTGTTGCAATGGTTATTGTTGTTGCTAGAGCAGTAACTATGGTATTGGGTGGTTCAACTCAATTAATTGGTATAGAAGAGGTAAAAGGAGTAGCAAACAATTACATCGTTGTTGGAGTTAATGGAAATGAACTTGCAACAACAGCAGATGGGGGAGCGACATGATCTGCTGCTAAAGATGTTACTGTTACAAAACATACACTAGACTGATTAGCTGCTAATACAGCCCAAGTTGGTGGAGGTGATGAATTATTATTCATTCTTGATAAAGTTTCTAAAGATGAAATAAATACTTATTCAACTGTTTATGATGTTAATGTTAATTTATCAAGTTCATTACTTAATTCATTATCAGGAATATCATCAATGCCAGATTATTTATATAACCCAACAGTGTTCATATTATATCTGCCATTATCATTCCTAATTCCATCTACATCTGGTCTTGCCAGTGCAACAATGGAAATAATGGGTCCATTAGGATATGAAATAACAGGAAGCGCCACTTCAACTATTACAGCATTTTCATTTGCTTCAGGAGTTATAAACTTATTCACACCTACATCAGGAGTAGTAATGGGGGCATTGGCTATCTCTAAAGTTAATTATGGTGTATTTATGAAAGCAGTTTGAAAATTCTTAGTAATAACTGTTATAGTATCTATCATCTTAATGGTTCTATCTACTTGAATGACATTCTAATATCTGATAAATTAATTAAATAACTATTTCATAGTTATTTTTTTATTTACAAAGTTGTATAATTTACTTACAATGAGTATAAATAAAGATAAATTAATAGAATTAACAAGTAAATTGGTAGCAGTAGACTCATACTTAAGAGATACAAACGACTACCCAAATGCAACATGCAAAGAAGTGTTAGCTGTATTTAAAGAAATAACAGAAGATCTAGGATTTACAACAAAAATCAATGAAGAAGGATTCTGAGGTTGAGCAGAAATAGGACCAGCAGATACTGAAATGGTTGGAATCATTGGTCACCTTGATGTCGTAGGGCCAGGAAACCTTGATGAATGAAAAACTCCTGTTTTTGAAGCAACAGTTAAAGATAACATGATTTACGGTAGAGGTGTAATAGATGACAAAGGTCCAATTGCACTTTCACTATTAGTAATGAAAGAATTACTTGATGAAGGTAATCTAACAAAAAGAATTAGAGTTATTGTAGGAACTGATGAAGAAGTTCTTTGAAGAGGAATTGAAGAATACAAAAAAACAGAAGAGTTACCATCAATTGGATTTTCACCTGATTTAACATTCCCAGTAGTATATGCTGAAAAAGCATTACTACAAGTTCAAATCGAAGGACCAGCAATTGAAGGAATGGATGTAACTTTTGGAGAAGTGTTCAACAAAGTTCCAGATATGGCTAAATTTGATTTTGGAGATAAAGCTGATGAAGTTGAAGAAAATGCTAAAGCAGCAGGATTTGAATACTCAAGAGAAGGTAATGTAATTACTTTTGAAGGAGATTCAAGACATGCTAAAGATGCAGCAGGTTCAAAAAATGCAATTGTAAACTTATTCAAATCATTACCAGCATCATACGATAACCCATTAGTTAAATTTATCAAAGAAGAAATTGGTCTTGGAGAAGCAATAGCTATCTTTGGAGAAAAAGAAGATAAACCTTCTGGTAAATTAACATTTAATATTGGTAAAGCAGTATTAAACTCTGAAAAGATTATTCTTTCAATTGATATGAGAATACCAGTTGAAGCTTCATCTAAAAAAGAAGTTATGACAACTCTTGGAGCTAAAGCAGATGAATATGGAATCAAACTAATCGAATATGACTTCTTGCCAAAGGTATATTCACCACTTGATAGTGATTTAGTTAACAAGATGATGGCTTCATACAAAGCAATCACAGGCAAAGATGACCAACCAGTTTCATCTGGTGGAGCAACATATGCTAGATCAATGCCTAATATTCTTGCTTTTGGTTCTAAGTTCATTGAAGAACCAGGAACAGAACATAAAGAAAATGAACAGCTAAACTTAGATAAATCAATTATAGCTGGAGATATTTACTTAAATTTCTTAAAATCATTGATGTAAAATAATAAATAAAGTTAGACCACCATGTCTAACTTTTTATTTATCTTTTATATCTAAAAGGTATAATTGATATATGAATATCAATGATGATATAAAACATTTAGAAAAATTAGCAAGAATTAAACTAACTGATGAAGAAAGAAAAAAGTTCATTCCTTTACTGGAAGAATTTAAAATTGAAATTGAAAATTTTAAAAAGTTAGACTTGACAAATGTAGAGGAAGCGAGAGCTCCCTTTTTAGCAGTTTCAAAAAATGGTTTAAGATCAGATGATATTATAGAAAATAATCCTAAATCATTTTTAAAAGAATCTATGAATGTAGAAGGTGATTACATTGTACTTAAGGAGGGAAAATAATGAACTTTAATTCTAAAGGTTGGGTTTCGATTAATATAAAAGATTTTCCTTCTGAGTTGTCAAAGAAAAACAAAGGTAATAATTCAATAATAGAACCAATTAATTCTAGTGATTTACCAGAAATAGAAGTTAAGAATGATAAACTAAAAGGTTTGCCTTTTGCTCTTAAAGATAATATGGCAATGAATGGAGTAGTTACATCAGCTGCATCAAAAATCATTAAAAACTTTAAACCAAACTTTAATTCAA
Organism: Mycoplasmataceae bacterium; assembly: GCA_030621645.1. GTDB lineage: Bacteria > Bacillota_I > Bacilli_A > Mycoplasmatales > Hepatoplasmataceae > JAUXHI01. The sequence continues at coordinate 12,969 of JAUXHI010000006.1, read as the reverse complement.
CAGCTTTAATTAAATTAATGCAAGCAGGAGCAATTCCAGTAGCAAAAGCTAATCTTGATGAATTAGCAATGGGGGGTTCTGGATTAGTTTCTAATTATGGTAAGGTCTATCATCCATTTATTAAAAATGGGATTATCGGTGGATCATCTTCTGGATCAGCATATTTAGTTGCAAATGGAGATCTTCCATTTGCAATAGGAACCGATACTGGTGATTCAGTTAGAAAACCAGCAGCTTATGCAGGTATTGTAGGTTTTAAACCAACATGAGGCTTAGTATCAAGATATGGAATATATGATTTCTCACCAACATGAGATACACTTTCATGATTTACAAATACTGTAAATGAAGCAGCAGTTCTTTTAGATGTTTTAGCAGGTTATGATTCAAGGGATGCCACTTCTATAGAAGTGGCACCACAAAATTATGAAGAAAACCTTAAAACAGATAAGAAATTTAAAATAGGTTTAATTAAATCTGAAGTTGATGGTATTCCTTCAGAAGAAATCAAATCAAATTACTATTCAATATTAAAAAAAGCAAAAGCAGATGGGCATGAAATAATTGAACTAGATGCAAATATGGAAATCTTAGGAAGATTACTTATTGTTTATAGAATTATTTCTTCTGTTGAAGCATTTTCAGTTAATTCAAATTTAACTGGTTTCTTATTTGGGGAAGCTAACCATACTGGTAAAACATTTGAAGAACAAATCACAAATGCAAGAACTGAAGGATTTGCCTTTGAAGTTAAGAAAAGATTCTTATATGCAATGGAATCTATTTCAAACAATGAAAAGATATATCATGATGCTGCAAAAGCAAGAACATTAATAATTAATGAACTGGATAGACTATTTGGATTAGTTGATACAATAGTTCTTCCTGCACATCTACATTTTAAACCAGAAGAAGATATAAAACATCACAACTATGATACATTCATGAATGATTTCTTAGGCCTATTCAATGCTAATGGTTCGCCATCTATAACAATTCCAACTAATCATGATAAAACTGCTCCTACAGCACTTAATGTAGCCGCAAAACCATTTGATGATATAGTTGCATTACAAGTTGCTAAGATATTGGAGGGTTATAATGAATAATTACAATCTTTTCTTCGGAATTGAAATACATGCTGAACTTTCTACTAAGACGAAAGCATTTTCATCAGCTAAGGTTGGCATAGAAGATAAACCTAATACAAATATTTCTGAATTTGATATTGCATATCCAGGAAGCAGACCAACTGTAAACAAAAAAATGGTTGAATATGCTTACAGACTTGGTAAATCATTAGATATGGAAATAGCTGATACTATCATGTTTGATAGAAAGAATTATTTCTATCCTGATTTAGCTGCCGGATATCAAATTACACAATTCTATAAACCGATAGGTAAGAATGGTAAGTTTGAAATCAATGTAGATGGTAATACTAAAGAAGTTAGAATTACTCAAATTCAAATGGAACAAGATACTGCAAAACAAATAATCAAAGGTGATAAAAGATTATTTGACTTTAATAGAGCAGGAGTTCCATTAATTGAAATAATTTCAGGTCATGAAGATCTTAAATCTATTGACGAAGTAATTGAATACTTAAAATCAATGAGAGAACAAGTAATAATATTAAATATCTCTGATGGGAACATGCATGAAGGATCATTTAGAATAGATATTAATGTTTCTATTTCAAAAGACGATAATGCTGGCGGAAGAGTTGAAATTAAAAACTTAAATTCATTCTCAAACATTAGAACTGCATTAACAAAAGAAATAGAAGAACAAATTAAAACCCTTGAACAAGGTCAAGAAGTTGATTTTGTAACTAAGAGATTTGATGAAGATTCTCAAAATAACATTGTTATGAGAGGTAAAGATACTTCTACAACATATAACTTTATTCCTGAAGGTAACATTAACCCAATATTATTGACAGATGAATTAAAAGCTGAATTTAATAAGTTTGAAGTTCTTAAAATAAATGACATTAAAACAAACTTATTAAAAGGTGTTGCTGATGATTCAAAAAGTATTATTTTAAAAGACAAACAAATTTTTGGAATCTTCCAAGCATTACTTCCTAAGTTTGATAATGTTAAAGCAGCAAACATAATAGTAAATATTATTGAACCTGTATTCAATAATAAAAATAAATTTGAAATCAAATCAATTTTAAAAGTAATTGATTTGCTAGATTGTAAAAAAATAACTAAATCAGAAACTAAAGATATATTAGTTTCGTTATTCAGTGGTAAAGATGTAAAAACAGTGATTGACAATGTACAACACAAACAAATGATGTCTAAAGAAAACATTAAAGTCATTGTAAAAAGAATCATTGCATCAGATGTAAAAACACAAGAAATAATAGAAAACAACCCTGATAGAGCTTCTAAATTCATTGTTGGACAAGTAATGAAAGAAACTAGAGGACAAGCAAGTCCGGTTGATATCACTTCTGTTATTGAAGAGGTAATAAATTAACAAAAGTAAAATAATAATAATAATAATAGCAACTGTATTTTCATACATCTTTTTGTTTATGGGAAATTGAGGATGAATAGTTACAACTTCATTAGTATCGCTAATACTAATTTATCTATTTTCACTAATTGATGGATCATTCATCAATTCTATTAAGTCATACATTAAAGAAGTTATCGCAAAAAGAAAAAGAGAACAAAAACAAGATGAAGAATATGAAAACTATGGTGTTAAAGTAGCTGTAGGACTTTCTGGTGGTGTTGATTCAGCAGTAACAGCATTACTATTAAAAGAACAAGGTTATGATGTTAAATCATTTTTTATGAAAAACTGAGATAGAAACCAAAACATGGAATTAAATAACGTCTTAACCGAAGATGAATTATGTTCTGTTGAAGAAGATTATAAAGATGCTAAAGAAGTGGCGGATTTTTTAGGTATTGAATTAGTTAGAATAGACTTCACTAAAGAATATTGAAGCCTAGTATTCTCAAAATTCTTAAAAGATATTGAAAATGGATTAACTCCTAATCCTGATATCCTTTGTAACAAACATATTAAGTTTGATAAATTTGTAGAATATATATTTAATAACTATAATGATGTTAAATATGTAGCTACAGGACATTATGCAAACACAAGAGTTATTGATGGTGAGACATATTTAACAACAAATAAAGATGAATTTAAAGATCAAACATATTTCTTAGCTGAAATAGACAAATCTGTACTCCCAAGAATTAAATTTCCTTTAGCAAATTTCACTAAACCTGAAGTTAGAGAAATAGCTTTAAATGCTAAACTACCTAATGCGGACAAAAAAGATTCAGTTGGAATTTGTTTTATTGGTAAAAGAAATTTCCCTGATTTCATTTCAAACTACATTGATGAAAAAGAAGGAGATATAGTTGAAACAGAAACTAATAAAGTGATTGGAAAGCATAGAGGTTCTTTATTCTGTACAATAGGACAAAGATCAGGCTTAAACCTAGGTGGTCAAACAGAACCTCATTATGTATCTGGTAAAGATATAGAAAATAATATAGTTTACGTTTCAAAAGGGACTGGAAATGAACTTTTCTTCACAAAAGAAATAGTTACAGATGATTTTAATGATTTATCAAAAGATATTTCTAAAATTAAAGGTAAAATTTGAATTAAAGTCAGGCATTCAGAAATCAAATATCCAGGACATATAGAAAAAGTTGAAAATAATAATGGTAAAATTAGAGTAGAAGTTATTTCCAAAGAAGGAATTAAATTTGTAACTCCAGGACAAGAACTTGTTTTATACAAAGACGATATTGTTCTTGGGGGCGGACAAATAAGTTAATGAAAAATTTAAAAAAAAGAATTTTATATTATATAATAGCATTCATAGTAGTGACAATAGCACCAGTTATTTCATTGCCGGTTGTTTTTGGGGGTGCTGAGTCAACATCAAATTATCTTTGATTACATCTACTTGTTTGATGAGGAACATACTTTATATTTTTAAATGTAATATATTTCATTGAAGTAAATAAAGACTTTGCTGTATTTGGGAAAACATTACTAATGACAGCTGGAGTTTCATTAATATTATCTCTAGTTAGTGCATTTGCAACTAATGGATATGTAGGAGCAGATTCTACCAACAGAACTAAAATATTAATCTGAGCATATGTAATATCAGGTATTTCTATCATTTTATTCTTGCCAGCTTTAAATCTAATTCTTTTAACTACAACTAATGGAAATAGAAATAAAGAATTAATAGTAAGAAAACTGTTCTTCTTATTAATCAATAATTTTTCATGAGATGAAAAAGATGGATTGGTTCTTTTGACTAAAAAGAATAAATCAATAGCAGTGTTATACTTAAATCAGAAAGATAATGTCGAAATAGTACAATGAAGTCATGAAAAAGAAATCATTGGTCAACAAGATGAAGTTAAAGATTTTTTTTCAGAACTTGATAATAAACCAGCTTCAGTAAAACTTATTGAAGATGACAATTTAGCTTCTAAAATAAGAGAATATGCAAATGAATTCGCAGAAGTAGCAGTATTTTATGAATCTGAAAAACAAGTTTCATCAATAGGTAATAAACCTTCAACTGTAACAATTAGTAACTTAACTGATTTTTCTGAAACAATTAAAAAGATATATGAGGATAAAAATGAATAAAGCAATATTTATTGATCTTGATCAAACAATTATAAAACTACATAAAAATTTTGAAGTTTCTGTTTTAGATAAAAATGCTCTTAAAAAAGCACAAAGAGAAGGGTGATATGTGATCATAACAACTGGAAGAAGTAAAAAAGACGCTGAAAAAGTTTGAAAAAAAATAAAATATAACGAAAAAGCTAATTTTATAATTTATTCTGCAGGGATGAATATTGAAAACTTCGAAACAGGGGAATATATTCAAAGAGAGATTTTTGATAAAGAAGTTATTGAAAGATATATTGTATTCGCTATAGAAAACAGAGCAGTAATTAAGCTTTCAAATCAAAAAGGCATTTTCATCTATAGGAAGTCACCATTTTCATGAATGGTTGAAAAATTATTTGATATTCGTTCATATAAATATGATGAAATGAATATTGACTTTAGTGATTTATCTAAAGTTGGTGTTGGACTTTCAATATTCTTTCCTTCAAAGACAACAAAGTTCTTTGAAAAGGTTAAAAAAGAATTCCCGGAAATAGATTTCTTACTTATTGGTTCGAAGCGTTATCTTGAAGCTGTTAAGTCTGGATACAACAAAGGTACAGCAGCACAGAAATTAGCTGAGTTATTAGATATTGATTTAAAGAAATCAATTGCAATAGGAGATTCAATGAATGATTTAACTTTATTCAAAGTTGTTGGATACCCAGTTGCTATGAAGAATGCAGTGAAACATTTAAAATTACATTCAAAATATATTACAAAATCAATTTATAAATCTGGAGTATCAGAATTTATTAATCATCATCTAGATAATGAAAAAAGAAAAAAATAGTCAAAAAGAACAATCAGTACTTTATTTAGCGGAGCTTAATAGAAACTTATTAGTTCTTTTTGTTAATGTTATTTTAATTGCATTGCCAACAGTTGTATTATTTAATGCTAAAACATGATTTAGAGGAGACTGAACAATAATTACATACTTTTCAGTAATCATTCTATTTTCAGTCTTAAAGATAGTAAAACAAATTATATTAACATTCAATCTTAGAAAAACATCTTTAAAAATAAGTGAAGATAGAATGGATACATATATTTACTTGAATTGAGTTAAGAACTCACAAAGAGCAAATTTAACATTATTTACATTATTATTCTTTTCAGTCATTGCTTCATCAATTTCATTGATCTATAACTCAGCTGTATATAGAATGGATATGACATCACTATATAGTTTGTTTGCATTTCTATCCGCGATGGCCTTATATCTTTTAGGTGGAATAGAGAATAAGAACAGAATGAACAGATATTTAACTAAATATTCTAAATTCTTAAGAATGGACACACTTAAAGATGAAATAGAAACAATTAGATTAATAGAGAACAAATTCAACAAAGATGGATATAAAGTCATATTATTAACGACTTCAATCATTGGAATTCCCTTTATTAATAGGGTTTTAAACAGAAAATAAATAATTAGCAAAAAACTATCTTTTTTGCTAATTTTTATGTATAATTATTAGCAAGTAAGTAAATACTTTGCTATTTTAGATATGACAACAGAAAGACAAATGTTGATATTGGGGTTAGTTATTGATGAATATGTCAAGGACGGAAAACCAATATCTTCACAGCAAATACTAGACAGTAACCCAGATGTAGAAGTATCTTCAGCACTGATTAGGGCAGAAATGCTTTCATTAGAAAAAGAAGGATATATTGAAAAAGCTTATAAGTCTGCAGGTAGAATACCTACAAACAAAGCTTTCGAATACTACATTACAAACATTAAGGAGGATTCAAGAGAGCAAGAAGTATTATTTAAGAGATTAGATGAGATCTTAGACAATAGAGAACAATCTATTGAAAAGAATTTATCAGTAGCTCTTAGTTACATAAATGAACTTACTAACACCTTATCAGTGTTTAGAGACAAAACATCTGATGAGAAACTTGAAGATTTGAAAGTATATTCAATATCTAATGAAAAAGCAATGATATTAATCGTTACTAACTTTGGTAGTATTTTTAATAATGAAATATATATTGGAAGCTTACCATTTAAAGATTTAGAAGTAATGATAAATATGTTCTCAGAGAGATTGAAAGGCACAATTTTAAATGAATTAGAATCTAAAGCATCAAACTTAAAAGACTTGATTATTACAAAAGTGAAGACTGTAGAAAGAAAGTATCAAGAATTTATAAGAATGATCTTTAATAATGTGTCTGACAATAAAAGTTCCTACGCAGGTACGAACTCACTTATTCAATCAACACATATAGATAATAAGAATTTAACTAAAATATTAGGTTATATTGAAACACAAACAATATGAGATATATTAAGTAAAACCAAATCAATTGAAAAGGGTAATACTAGTGTTTCGATTGAAGTCGAGGGACTTGAAGGAATTTCAGTTATCAATAAACAATTGATACTGGGGGATAGAAAGAAACAAATAGCATTAGTTGGTTCTAAGAAACAAGATTATAAAAAAGTAATTGGTTTATTAGATCGCTTAGAAGAAAAATTAAAGGAGTAAATATGAGAATAGATAAAGATAAAGATAAATTAGTTAATGAATCTCAGACAGAAGAAGATATCGTTGGCCCAACAGAAACAGAAATTGACCATGTAGAAAAAGATATTGAAAAGGATAAGATTGATTTACAAGAGGTTAATAAAAAACTTTTAGCAGATATGGAAAATCTTAGAAAAAGATTTGAGGAAGAAAAGATGTTCTTCATTAAATATAGGTCTGCAAGCTTCTTAATAGAAGTATTGCCAACTCTAGATATGTTTGAAATAGCTTTAAATGCAGAAGCATCTGAAGAAGTTAGAATATGATTAAAAGGATTCGAAATGGTTTACAGCAACCTAATGAATGCTTTAACAAGTGAGGGAATGAAAAAAATAAAAGTTAACATTGGTGATGAATTTGATTCAAATATACATCAAGGTGTTGAAACCGAAGAAAATAAAAATGTAGAATCAGGAAAGATCTCAAGAGTAGTTCTTTCAGGATATAAACTACATGATAGATTACTAAGACCAGTAACAGTTGTTGTGGTGAAATAAGGAGAAAATATTATGTCAAAAATTATAGGAATAGATTTAGGAACAACTAACTCAGTTGTCGCAGTGATGGAAGGTTCACAACCAAAGGTTATTGAAAACCCAGAAGGAAACAGAACTACACCATCAGCAATTGCCTTTAAGGGTGATGCAATTATTGTTGGGGATGCAGCTAAAAGACAAGCTGTTACTAACCCTAACACAGTACTATCAATCAAAAGATTAATGGGTACTAATGAAACAGTAGATATTGAAGGTAAAAAATACAAACCTGAACAATTATCAGCAATGATTCTTTCATACATGAAAGAATGTGCAGAAAAGAAACTTGGACAGAAAGTTACTAAAGCAGTTATTACTGTTCCGGCATACTTTAATGATGCTGAAAGACAAGCTACAAAGAATGCAGGCAAAATTGCAGGTTTAGAAGTTGAAAGAATTATTAATGAACCTACAGCCGCAGCTTTAGCTTATGGAATTGAGAAAAAAGGTAATAATGAGAAAATTCTTGTTTATGACCTTGGTGGCGGAACATTTGATGTTTCAATTTTAGAAATATCAGATGGAACATTTGAAGTTTTATCTACAGCAGGAGATAACAGACTTGGCGGAGATGACTTTGACCAGGTAATTATAGATTGATTAATTGCAGAATTCAAAAAAACTTCAGGAATTGATTTAAGTAATGATAAGATGGCACTTCAAAGATTAAAAGAAGCTTCTGAAAAAGCTAAAAAAGATCTTTCAGGAGTTCTTGAAACAACAATTTCATTACCATTCATTTCAGCAGGAGATGCTGGACCAGTTCACTTAGAAGTTAAACTAACAAGAGCTAAATTTGAAGAATTATCTAAAGACTTACTAAAAAGAACAATAGAGCCAGTTCGAAAAGCACTTAAAGATGTAAAACTTAAAGGTTCAGATCTAGATGATGTTATTCTAGTTGGTGGATCAACAAGAATACCAGCTGTTAAAGATTTAGTAGAAAAAGAATTAGGTAAAAAAGCTAATGTAACAGTTAACCCTGATGAGGTTGTAGCAATGGGTGCCGCAATTCAAGGCGGAGTACTTGCTGGTGATGTTAAGGATGTATTACTATTAGATGTAACACCTTTATCACTAGGAATAGAAACACTTGGTGGAGTTATGACTCCTTTAATTGAGAGAAATACTACAATACCAACTTCTAAATCACAAGTGTTCTCAACTGCAGAAGACAATCAACCACAAGTTGATATCCATGTTCTTCAAGGTGAAAGACCAATGGCAAATCAAAATAAATCATTAGGAAGATTTGCATTAGATGGAATTGATGCTGCTCCTAAAGGGCAACCTCAAATTGAAGTTACATTTGATATAAACTCAGATGGTATCGTTTCAGTAACAGCTAAAGATTTAAAAAACAATAAAGAACAATCAATTAAAATTCAATCTTCAGGTAACTTATCAGAAGCAGAAATTGAAAAAATGGTTCAAGAAGCAGAAGCTAACAAAGAAACTGATGCAAAACTAAAAGAAGAAGTAGAAGTTATTAACCAAGCTCAATCATTAGTTTCAGGATTAGAAACTCAACTAAAAGATGAAGCTGATAAATTTACTGATGAACAAAAAGAAGAGATTGAAAAAGAATTAGCTTCAATTAAAGAATCAATTGAAAAAAGAGAAATTGAAGAACTTAAAACAAAAATGGAAGCTATTAAACAAATAGCAGCTCAACACCAACAAGAACAAGCTCAGCAAGCACAAGCTTCAGAAGCTCCTGCTGGTGAAGAAACTGATAACCCAGATGTTGTTGATGTAGAAGCAACAGAAGATTCTGATGATGAGGAATCTAAAGACTAATCATGGCTCAAAAAAGAAACCTATATGAAGTTTTAGGAGTTGCGAGAACAGCTAATCAAGACGAAATCAAAAAAGCATATAGGCAGCTTGCAAAAAAACACCACCCCGACGTAAACAAAGATTCAGGAGCAGAAACTAAGTTTAAAGAAATAAACAAAGCTTATGAAACTCTTTCTGATGAAGGTAAGAGAAGAAACTATGATCAATTTGGTTCTGGTGGACCTCAAATGGGCGGAGGTGGATTCCAGGGCGGTTTTCAACAAGGAGGATCCCAAGGAGGAATTAACCTTGATGACTTAATGGGAGGAGGAATGGGAGGAGTGTTCGAAGAAATGTTTGGTTTCGGAGGAAGAAATCCCAATGCAGCCAGAAAAGGCAGGAGCCTTGTACAAAGAGTAAGTATTACTCTTAAAGATTCATACAAGGGTAGAAAAATTAAAGTTAGAACTGCTTCTGGAAAAACCAAGACTGTTGATATACCAAAAGGTATTAGAAACGGACAAGAACTAAGACTTGCAGGTTATGGAGAACCTGGAATAAATGGAGGTCCTTCAGGGGATTTACATATTCAAGTATTGGTTGGTCGTGATACGAACTTTGAAATTAGAGGGAATAATCTTCTAAGGAGAGTGTCAGTAGATTACTTAGATCTTCTTACTACTTCTAAAAAGTCTTTCAATGGACTTGGAGGAGAAACTCTAACAGTAAAAATACCTGCTTTCCACAATCCTAAAAATTTATTAAGAATTAAAGGAAAAGGAATGCCGATATTAAATCATAGTAGAACTGGGGATTTATATATTGAATTAAATATCATAATGCCTAAAAAAATATCTAAAAAAGTTAAGAGATTAGCAGAAGAATTATCTTGGGAAATAAAATAGCACATCTAAACTGACTCAGTAGAAGTGGACAATCGAGAAATCGATTGTTTTTTATTTTAAGGAGACAAAAATGGGTAAACATTTATCAAAAGAAAGAAACAGAGAAAACAGAGAAAATACCAATATCTTTGCTATTTACTTGTAATTATTGTTGGGAACATCGGAACTATGATTAATGTAGTTAATTAAATTGTGGAAAAAGAAATATATTTTGGGTTTAGGAACAGTAACGGCGCTAACGGCTGCAATATTAATACCGTTTTTAATTTTATCATTTAAATCTAGTCCAGAAGAACTAGTGGTAAAAGATTTGCAAGCAACAGCAACAGGAAATTCAGATAATGGCGAACATTTAGACTATGAATTTAAATTCATTGCTGATGAGATTGAGAATAATGAAGGACATAAATATACATTTATGTATGCTCATGCAGAGGAAGGGGGGCTCTAGATAAATCAAAAGACATTAATTGAACTAATGTAACAGGAGATGTTATAAAAGATACTCCTCATGTCATTGTGGCAAATAAAGAAGAATTTGAATTAGGAGAATCATATGACTTCTGAGTTTCGCACTACAACAACACAGAAGAACAACCAGATGATAATGACTTAAAAATTAGCAAACTAAATTTTAATGTAAGAGAGTCAAAAACTAAAAAAATTAATTTAATTACAACACGAAGACTTGCAACAACAGTTGAGTTATTATTAACTATTGATAATCCTGACAATATAGAAGAAGTTATTTTAAAAACAACAACAGCTGGAGAAACAACTATACCTACAACTGAATATATTAAAATAAATAACAACCAATATACATTTAACTTAAAGGATCTTACTCCAAACACAGAATATACAACAACTGTTACTGTGGGAAGAGCAACTGATAAACTAGTCTGATCTACTACAGCTTCTATCGAAATTACTAATTTAGAATTAACAACAGCTGATGACACAACAAGTGAGTTATCGTTCACTGTTGTTAATCCTGACAATTTACCAGGAAATGTTACTCAAACAACAACATCAGAGGAAAAAACCTAATACAACTCCACCTGTTAAAGTTGAAGGATCCGAAAACCAATATACAATTAACTTATTATTAATTTATTATATACATTATATATAATATTATTTCTTTTTAAAATTTCTAAGAAATGTAGAAGAAATAAAGGGAGTTCTTTGTAAAAAATATAATGGAGATTTAATTTTTTCAATTGGAATTCTACCTTCAACATCACTTCCTAAAAATATCCCTGATGAATTATATTTTAAAACATCTCTGTCTCAATATTCTGCATCATAATTGTGGTCTTCAAAAAACACTTCTTTAACATATTTATAATTTTTAACTTTTTCAGATCTTTGCAATTCAGTTTCAGAAGCTATTTTACCTTTTTTAAAATTTCAATTATCAGAGGACACTCCTGTAATGACTTTTTGTCCAGTTTGTTTGTAAATCCTTTTTATTAATCTTTTATGCCCAAAATGAAATATATCAAATGTTCCATAGGTTATTGGGTTTTTCACATTCTTATACTTATATTTTTTCTTCATATATTTATTTACTTTCATATTATTTTTTCTTTGCATCTTTGATAATTATTTCAAATAGAGATTGCATCATGTTTTTACATTCTTTGTATTCTGCCAATAAAAAGTGTTCAGGAATAAATTTATTTAATAGTTTTATTAAATTTTCTTGATTTGATAATGCTTGCTCAAATTTTTTAATATGTAATTTTAAAAAATGAAAACATTGAGGAAGCCTTTCATTATTTTTAATATATTCTTTTATTTGAGCAGGCATCTTAGATACTTTAAAGAATACTCACATTGCATTTATTAGACTATATGTACTTTTTTGTTTTAAATTTTTTAAATCAGTATTTTCTTTTAGCATATGATAAGATAATCAAGTAGCATAAAAATAATATTTTACTAAAAGTCCACAATTTCCAAATTGATCTTCTTTTTTATTTGTAGATTTTGTATCAGATACTCTTTTTCAGTTATTAGTTATTGGATCATGGTAGACAATGTGAATATATGGAAAATATAAAAAACCAACATTTGAGTTTTCAATTAGATTTGCAGACATAAATGTAATATACCCTTCATCATAATCAGCTCTATGCATTATATTATCATCAAGATTAGTGGAATAAAATTTTTGGTTTTGTTGTATATCAATATATTTTTGAAAAATTTTTGTTTTATATATTTGGGTACCTACAACAGGAGAGGAGAAATAATTATTCTTTACAATCATTGTTTTTGTATAATAGTTTTCATCTAAGATTCCTTTTATTTTTATTAAATCAACATTACTTTCTTTTGCTAGTACTTGATTTAATCCTTGAATATTTATTCTATCATCCCCATCTATAATATACATATATTCACCTTTTATATGACTATATTTATCAATGATTTTTCCATTTCTAACACCTGTTGATCAAAAAATTTTAACCTTATTTATTTTTTTAAACATAATTTTTAATT
>JAUXHI010000014.1 GCA_030621645.1 Mycoplasmataceae bacterium | reverse complement strand
TATTGTCTTTTCAATATAATTTAAATGTACTTAATTCTATATATATTTTTTATATAAGGAATTATTTACATAAATTTTAAATTTGATTTATAAAAAGGAGAAAATAATAAATGGAAAATTCAAAAAACACAGGAAAGACATTTAAAGAGAAGGCAACTTTATGAATGGACAATACATTGTCTCCGATCATGCAGAAGTTAGCTTCTCAGAGACATTTAATTGCAATTAGGAATGGTATTGTGGCAACAATCCCTTTCGTTATTGTTGGTTCAATGGTTCTAATTGTTTTAAATTTCCCTCTTGATGGAGATGGAAAATATTTAAAAGATTTAATGGCTCCTCAAGTTGTTAACTTTTTCTTAGCTATCTATAAATATTCTATGGGAGCTATGGGATTATATGCAGCATTCGGTATTGCAGCCCACTTAGGTAAATCTTATGGTTTGGGTTCAATTATTTCAGGTATGATGGGTGTATTTGCTTATCTTATGTGATTTGATTATGCAACTTTAACTATTGATGCTTTTGGTGGTGCAACCATATTCAATGCTATGGTTTCAGGTATTCTTGCAGTAGAAATTTACAAAATATTTGTAAAGTTGAAGATAACACTTAGAATGCCACCGCAGGTACCTGGAGCGATTGCAGAATCATTTCAAGTGCTAACACCAATATTATTTATTGGTTTACTATTTGGTTCATTTAGATACCTATTAGGGTTTGATCTAAATAACTTTTTAGCAACAACATTGGCACCATTACAAAATGTACTAACAGGTGGATTTGGAGGAGTGGTACTAATTATTGTATTAGTTACATTCTTTTGGTCATTTGGTATACATGGTGTGTCAATTGTTGGGTCAGTAGTTAGACCATTCTGACAAGCAGCTATTGAAGCAAATGCAGAATGATTTCAAGGAGGAATGGAAGGAGATGTTCCTTACATGTTCCCAGAACAGTTCTTACAATGGGCTGTTTGAATTGGTGGGTCTGGCGCCACTATTGGATTAGTTCTAGTAGGAGTTATGATGTCTAAATCGAAACAAGGACAAGCAGTTTCAAGAACATCATTTATACCAGCTTTATTCAATATAAATGAAACAGCAATATTTGGTTATCCAATTATGCTAACACCTATATTGATGATCCCATTCATGTTAGCTCCATTAACAATGGCATTAATTGCTTGGGGAATGATGGTAATATTTGGAGACGTATTCTGAGTATTTGTTGCGCCTTGAACATTGCCAGCCCCAATTGGCGCATTCTTTGCAGCAGGTTCAAATTGAAAAGCAATAATGATTCCACTTGTGACAACAATAGTTTCATTCTTCATTTATCTACCATTTTACAAAAAATGGGATAAAGATACATTTGCATTAGAATTAGAAGCTGAAAAACAAGAAAAAATGGTTAAATCAAAAGGAGGAGCATAATTATGAAAGCTAAAAGAGACATACAAGATATTGAAAAAGAATTGAAATCTATGACTTGACAAAGATGAACATTATTTCTAGCTTCTTTATTAGCAATTCTTGGAATTATTGGTGTCATTATCATAATTGATATGGCACCAGGATTATGATTGAAAGATACAGCTGGAAATCCAATTACATTAAGATGAATGGATCCAATTTATGATTGAGGTATTCTACAAGGATTTGCAGTATTCCTAATTGCAATACAATTAACAATGACATTCATGGCTATAGGTAAATATTCAAAAGATGAAAATTTATCTTCAGGATTCATGTTCGGTATTACTATATCAATGATAATAGGAATCTTATTTGGAGGAGCATTAATTACGTTTATTGCTGCACCAGTAGGATTAGTTATTGTTCTTGGAATATTTTGAAGTGAAAAAAGATTAGACTTTAGTGGTTTTGTAACATTTAACAAAAAAATTTCAAAAAGGTTTAATAAATAAAATGAGTGTCAAAACAAAAAAAGGACTTCTGGTTTGTGTGGGAGGAATGTCTACTACAATGATTAGAGACGGATTAAATAAAGCCAATGATGAAGGGTATACATTCAAAGCAATGGGTACAAATGGAACTGAGTGAATTACTGAATTAGATAATGTTGACATTATTTTAATCTCACCACAAGTAAGATTTTTATCTTCATTAATAATTGCAGAGGCTGATAAAAAAAATGTTCCATATTTAAATATACCTCCACAAATGTACTTGCCATACAAAGCTTCAGAGCTCTGAGCATTGGTAAAAGAAGTACTTGACAAAAAGTAAAATTTTTGAAAATTAACCATATGAATAAAGAAGAATTACAGAATATTGCATTTTCAATAATAAACGAAGTTGGCCAAGCAAAAAGCCAAGCATTAATTTCATTTGATAAATATCAAGCAGGAGAAATGTCAAAGCAAGATGCTCTAAAAGAAATAGAACAACAATTAATTAATGTTTCAAAAGCAGGAGAACATCATCTATCTGTTATACAAGCAGAAGCAGCAGGAGGAGATATACCTTTTAGTGTTATTTTCCTTCATGCTGAAGATTTATATATATCAACTACATCACAAATAGAAATTTTAATTAGAATGTTAAGGGGATAATTTAATGTTAATTAAAAAAATAGATAAAGGACATAGTGAATCTTTTCAAGAAAATCAACATAATATTTTTGGCAAAGATGGAGAACTATTAAAGAAAAAAAGAAATTGGAAAAAAACTATTATTACTTTAGTTGTGTCAGCTTCTATCGGAACTGGAATCTTAGCAACCTGATATTTTGTATTGGGAGGCAATTCATATAATTCATTAAAAAGAACTGCTCATCAAATTTATGATGCAGTGCTAGTTCAAAAAGAATCGGGTGATCCTGAGTGAACTAAAAATTTAAAATGAGTTGAAGATAACAAAGATATGTTTAAAGAAAAAGAGAGTGCTAGTGATCCTGACCCTTTCAGAATTGCCAAATGAACAATTGAAACAAATGCACATAAAAATAATAATTATTCTCAAAATACAGTAATAGAGGCATATCAGAAAATTTCAAAAACAGATTATTGAATTGCAATAACTGATAAAAATTGAGATATAAATGGAGGCAATTATACTGATACTAAATGAGGTACCTTTTTGGCACACATTAAAGAAATTAATGGGAAAAACATGGTGATAAACATGACTGATGTATATGCAGGCGGACAAGCAACAATGAGTTTGGATATAAATCAACTTCTTGACAAAGACGATAGTACTTCAGATGATTCATTAGATCAGACTAATAGTATGATTGCATTCTTTACATCATTATTAATATTTGGTGGAGCCACATATTATTTAATGAGAAATGCAAGTAATTTATTTTTAGAGAAAAGATGATATACATATACATCACTTACATTTATAGTGATGGTTGGAATATTATTTGGTTTTTTCTTTATACCAGGACCATTGTGAATATTCTCAACTATTGCCGGAATTTCATTTGGAACATATGGTTCATGATTAATATCGGCATATAAACTAAGAAAAAAAATATTGGAAGAAAAATTCAAAGGTGGTCCATCATATTAACCATATAATTAAATTATGAAACAATATAAGGAAAAAAATATGGAAAATAAAAATTTAAGATTAGGAATATCAATATATCAAGACAAGCATGACTTTAAGGAAATTAAAGACTATATTTGTTTAGCACATAAGTATGGATTTGGAAGAATATTTACAAGTTTACTTCAAACCACACCAGAAACTAAAATTGATGATGTGGCAAAACTTCAAAAAGTTTGTGAGTATGGAAAAAGCTTAGGGTTTGATATGATAGTTGATGTTTCGCCAAGAGTGTTTGAACAACTAGACATTGTACTGCCAGATGTTAGTTTTTTTAATAAAATTGGAGCAACAACAATAAGAATGGATGCACATGAAAACGGATTTATTGAAAAACAAATCACAGAAAATCCATATGGAATAAAATTGGAAGTAAATATGTCTTCATTTAGAGGATTGGGAGCTATATTAAATGAAATTAAAATAGACAAATCAAAACTATATGCATCACATAATTTTTACCCACAAAGATTTACGGGCCTTCCATTGGATTACTTTATGAAAAACACAAACTTCTATAAAGAAATAGGAGTTAAAACATTTGCATTTGTATCTTCCCCTAATGCTAAAATAGGACCATGACCAATAATGGAAGGAATGCCTACATTAGAAATGCATAGAGAACTCCCTGTAGTGTCACAGGCAAAACATTTATTTTTATTAGGAATAGATGGAGTGTTAATTTCAAATGCTTTTGCTACTGAAGAAGAATTAAGAAATTTATCATTAATTGAAAAAAATAAAATTTCTCTTGATGTGATACCGGAAGAAAATATCACAAAAATAGAAAACAAAATTGTATTTGAATATGACAAACACTTCAGAAGAGGGGATATAAATGATTATTCAATTAGGTCTACTATGACTAGAGTAATGTACAAACAAGAAACAATTATACCTTCAAATCTTCAACACATACAATTACCAGGAGAAATATATGTCGGTAATGATGATTTTAAAAACTACAAAGCAGAAATGCATTTAATTCTAAAAGAAATGCCAGGTAGTGAAAAGAAAAATAAAATTGGAGAAGTTGCTGACTATGATAAATTTCTGATTAAATATATTGAGGGCTGAGATTCATTTAAATTAATAAAAAAGGACAAAAAGTAAAATGAAAATAGTAATAATTGGAGCAGGAAGTTCATACACACCAGAATTAATTGAAGGACTAATTAAGAGAAATGACGAATTAAATATCAATGAACTTGTATTGGTTGATATTAAAACAGGTGAATCAAAATTAGATATTATTTTTGATTTAACAAAAAGAATGGTTTTGAAAGTAAATCTTGATTGAAAAATTACTAAAACTTTTGACAGAATTGAAGCCATTAAAGGAGCTAATTTTGTTATGACACAAATTAGAGTTGGAGGTCTTGATGCAAGAATTATTGATGAAAAGATACCTCTTTCTCATGGAGAGTTAGGTCAAGAAACTAATGGAGCCGGAGGACTGTTCAAATTTTTAAGAACGGCTCCAACCATGTTAGAAATTTCTAATGAAATTGCTGAGTATGCACCTGATGCATGAATGCTAAACTTCACTAATCCAGCAGGAATGATTTCTGAATTACTTATAAGATATTCAAACCATAAGAAAATAATAGGATTATGTAATGTTCCTATTAATTTAAGAATCCAAGTAGCAAAAATGTGGGATGTTACATTAGAAGAAACTGATATTGACTTTGCAGGTCTAAATCACTTTGTTGCTGGTTTAAAAATAATGATTAAAGGAGAAGACAAAACACAAGCCACTATTAAAAAGCTTGTTAAAAAAGACGTTGATATAACAATGAATAATATTATTCCTTTATATGCTGATCCACTATTCCTAACCGAAATGAAAGTTCTATTATGTCCATATCATAGATATTATTTTATGTATGATGATATGCTTAAAAAACAATTAGAAGATTTTAACGAAACTGGAACAACTAGAGCAACTACAGTTAAAGCAATTGAAAAAACATTGTTTGAAAAATATCAAGATCCAAACCTTGACATAAAACCACCTGAACTACAAGAAAGAGGAGGGGCTTACTACTCTGATGTAGCATGTGAATTATTATTGCAAATACACATTGATAAGAAAACGGTTTCAACAGTTAACATTCTTAATGGTGATACAATTAAATCTTTGCCAGCTGATTCAGTAATTGAAGTTTCAGCTTACATAGGTAAAGAAGGGCCTGTTGCTAAAGATGTTGGTGATTTACCAGAACAATTAAAAGGTTACACTCAACATTTAAAAAGTTTTGAGAGATTAGTTATTAATGGATTTATGGAAAAAAATCTTGATAAAATATTCCTAGCTCTTACAATCAATCCATTAACAAAAAGCGTAAGAAACGCAAGAATAGTGTTTGATGAGTTATATGATGCTCATAAACCATTCTTGACATATTTTGATGAATAAAAAAATTACAGATAAATTAATATTTATAGATGGGGGAGGGACTAAAACAGACTCTACTTATTTTAGTGTTAAAAATAATGAACTTACAGTAGTTGATAATTTTTTATTAAATAAAATGAGTAATCCATCTGCATCACTTGAAATTACTAAAGAATCAATTGAAAAAGTTCTTTCACATTATGGGAATGATCTTTTGGGTTTTACAATTGTGATTAGTATAGCTGGTTACACACAATCAAAAGAACAAAAAGCAATGTTTGATGACATTGGTGATGCTTTTGGTGTAGAGAACATTATTGTGTTAACAGACATAGACTTCCTATTAGAAGCATATAAATCAGCTGGAGAAGATGTTCTTGTTTCAATCTTTGGAACAGGAAGTTCTTTTATGTTTAGTTTAGATGATAAAGTTCATGAAGTCGGAGGATATGGACATTTAATAGGAGAAGAAGGTGCTGGTTTTGTATTTGGTAGAAAGTTCTTAAGTTTAGCATTAATGGATAAAGACTTAGGTAAGAAAACTAAATTAGTTGATCTATTTGTTAAAACTTATGGAGAGGAATCATTATCTGCTGCAACATTTAAAGACAATGTTTATCATAAGGAAACCAACAAAAATTATATTTCTAAATTTTCAACTGCAGTATTTACCGAACTTAAAAATGATCCATCTATACTTAACGAAGTAACAGATGTTTTAGTTTCAGAGGCTGAAACTGTAATTCATATTTTTAATGAAATATTTAATTACAACAACAACATTAAAACAGTAGTTATTAATGGTGGTATTTTTAAAAATACAGATACTATTTATTCACAAATTGTTCTTAGTTATTTAAATAGTGAAAATAAAAAAGCTGAATATGTTGATTGAAGTTCTACAGATAAATCACCTATTGCACTTTTTGTTAAAAAAATAAACAATGGAAATCAATAACTGATTCAATTTATTCAAAAAATCTAGAAGTTTACACTGACATTAATCATAGAAATATAAGGAGAAACAAATGAAAAATTTTAAAAACATATCTACAGAAGGCAGAAACAAAAACACACATAACATTGACTTGCTATCAACAATTGAAATGGTGAAGTTATTAAATTCAGAAGATCAAAAAGTAGCAGAAGCTGTTTCACTTCAATTAGATAACATTGCTAGTGCAATAGACTTAATTGATAATGTACTTTCAAATGGTGGTAGAGTATTTTATATTGGAGCAGGAACATCTGGAAGACTTGGAGTTCTTGATGCATCAGAGATACCACCAACTTTCAATGTTGATTCTAGTTTATTTATAGGAATAATAGCAGGTAGTGATATTGCTCTTAGAATGCCTATAGAAAACGCAGAGGATAACCCTACTCAGGCACAAGAAGATTTAGGAGAATATGATTTTAATTCTAAAGATATCCTAATTGGTATTGCAGCATCAGGAAGAACACCATATGTTATTGGAGGTTTAAAATATGCAAACTCAATCGGAGCTAAATCAATAACAGTTGTAACTTTAAAAGATGCAGAGATGTCAAAACTATCTACTGTTGCTATTGAAACTGTTGTTGGTGCTGAACCAATCACAGGTTCTACTAGAATGAAATCAGGAACTGCACAAAAAATGGTTCTAAATATGATTTCTACTGGAGCAATGATTAAACAAGGTAAAGTATACGGAAACTTAATGGTTAATGTAAGAGCCTCAAATGAAAAACTTATTCAAAGAATAATTGACATGACAAAACAAATAACTGGGGAAACAGACGAAACAAAAGTTGTTGAGTTATTAAAACAAGCAAACTATAATCCAAAAGTAGCAATTATTTCATTAATTAAAGAAGTGTCTGTTGATGAAGCAAAAGACTTGCTAAATCAAAATGATGACATATTAAGAAGGGTAATTGGTTAAGGAGAAAATTATGATTAAAATAGGAAACAAAGAAGAACTATCAAAACAAATTGGTAAAGACTTAGTTGAATTAGTTAAAGTTAATCCAATGGCTAAGTTAATATTGGCAACAGGTATGTCACCTGTTGAAGTATATAAATCAATAATTGAAACATCAAAAACTGAAGGAGTTTCATTTCAAAATGTTTCATCATATAACTTAGATGAATATCTTGAAATAAACCCTGAAACAGATAGAAATTCATTTAAAACATTTATGAATGAAAATCTATTCGACCACATTGACATAAACAAAGCACACACATACTTTCCAAATACACCAGAAAGTTATGATAGAAAATTAGATTTAGCAGGGGACATTGATTGAGCAATCATTGGTGTTGGTACAAATGGCCACATTGCATTTAATGAACCACCAGCAGATTCTGAAAAAAGAACAAATATTGTTGTGTTATCTAAATCTACAATTAAATCTAACTTCCCAGGAAGAGAAAACCACCCAAGAACAGCGATTACAATGGGTATGAAAGACATTATTGAAAGACCTAACAAAATAGTTCTTGTTGCTTGAGGAGAAGGCAAGAGAGCTGCATTAGAAGCTTACAAGAATGCACTTGAAACAGGAGAAGTAGATCCTAATTGACCAATTACATATTTAATTAAAGTCAAAAATTTGGAAATCTATACAGATTTAGATTGAAAATATAAGAAAAGAAATGGAGAAATATAAAATTTTAAAAATGAAAAAAATATTATTAGTTTGTAATGCAGGTATGTCAACATCAATGTTAGCAAAGAAAATGCAAGAATTTTCAGATGCTAATTCTCTTGATTTTGAAATAGAAGCATTACCCTTAGATCAAGGGAGATCAAAAATATCTGAAGTTGATGTCGTTTTAATAGGACCTCAGATAAAATATACAAAAGATGATTTACAAAAATTATTCCCTAATATTCCGATGGAAGTAGTTCCAGTTCAGGCCTATGGTCTTATGGATGGAAAATCTATAATTGAACTTGTTCAGAAATTACTTAAATAATTTAGGAGAAAAGAAATGAATACACAATCAAAATTTGATAAATTCTCAGATAAATTAGCAAAAGTTTCTGGTTATTTATCAAACCACAAGCAATTAGCAGGAATAAGAGATGCATTTGCAACTTTTTTACCTCTTTTAATTGCTGGTTCACTAGCTGTCTTGATTGACTCTGTATTTTTATCACCAACAGGTATGATAGGTTCCTGAGCAAATGCTGGAGAAGGGTGATTTAAATTCTATGAATATATAGGACCTTTATTCACATCAATTGATAAAGCTACATTTGCAATTTTTTCAATTCACTTTTCATTCCTAATTGGATATTTCCATACGGGAGCATATACTGGATATGATAAAAACAAGCAAATGTTTGGAGGGTTAATTTCATTAGCAACATTCTTTCTGCTGTTACCTTTTTCAGCTGGAGAAGCATATGCTCAAGGGAATCCTGACACATTCCCAGAATGAATGAATGCTTATCGGTATTATCTTGGATCAAATGGATTATTTGTTGCATTAATCTTTGGATTATTATCATCATACATATTTGCAAAATTCTTAACGATTGATAAAATGAAGATTAAACTTCCTGATGCTGTGCCACCAGCAATAGCATCGGCCTTTAATCAAATTATCCCCATTGGACTTTCGCTGTTCTCGGTCTCCTTCATCCAATTTTCTTGAATGGCAATAGCAAGAGGTGTTGGTTGAGCTGGAGAACCACAACACTATATATTTGGAGCTATTCAAACAGCTATAGCTGCACCACTTTCAAAAATGGGGGATTCAGCATTCTTTATTTTAACATTATCATTTTTAATGGGATTCTTATTCTTTTTTGGTGTACACGGACCAAACGTTCTTGCTGCTGTAAGAGATCCAATTTATTTAACGAAAACTACTGAAAATATTGAGCTATATAGTGAATATGGTCAAGATATTGTTAATGCTGGAGCAACTGGTATTGATGGACAGGTTTTAAACACATGAACAACAGCTTCATTTGACATGTGAGGTCAAGTGGGGGGGACGGGAGCCACATTAGCACTAATTATTGTAATATTCTTTGTATCAAAATCAGTGATGCATAAGAGAATTGTAGGATTATCAGTAGCGCCTGGTATCTTCAATATAAATGAAACGATGATCTTTGGTATGCCTTTGATGACAAATGTTAAATACTTTATACCATTTGTATTCTCAGGACCAATACTGAATGGAATTGGATATATATTCGCAGCAAATTGAATTGTAAATCCGGCTGTATTCTTAGTGCCTTGAACTACACCATTTGGAGTGAATGCTATTTTATCAACATTAGATCCAATGGTGTTAATACCAATAGCAATTATTCTAGTTACAATAATTGCCTTATATTTACCATTTGTAATACTTGATATGAAAACAATGAAAAAAGAATTCGTCTTAGAAGGTAAAAATAATTCTGAAATTAATGAATTAATTGACAAAACAACACAATTTGAAGATTTAATTTCAAAAATTAAACATAAACCAACCAAACCTTCTAATAAAACTATAAAATTAGACAATGAGATAGACAAAGAGATTAAAGAAAAAACAAAAAAAGGCAAGGAAGAATTTTTAGATAAAAACACATCAAAATCTAAAAAATCTACAGCAAAAAAACCTCGATCAAAATCTAAAAAATAATTCATATTTAAATTATTTAAAGAAATTTGATTGAAAGTAGAAAACACCATATATTTATAAGGGGAGGAATATGAATAAAGAAGAAGCAATAATGGTATCTATGGGAATAATTGCAAATGCTGGAGGAGCAAAGTCTGCAGCAATGCAAGCCATAAAAGATGCTAATAATGGGAAATTTGATAAAATAGAAAAACGCTTTGAAGAAGCATCAACCTATACTGCTGAAGCAAATATATATCATATGAAATTCTTGGAAGCTGAAGGAAATGATATGACACCGGAATTTAGTGTTTTATTAATACATGCCGAAGATCAAATGCTAACTTCACAGACAGTAGTTGATCTTGCTAAGGAATTTGTAAAACTAGCAGAGAAAGTTAATAATTTAGAAAGAAACAAGGTAATAAATGAAATTAAAATTTAAAGATGGATTCATGTGAGGTTCTGCAACAAATGGACAACAAATCGAGGGAAACTCAACAGTTGGAGGGAAATCAGAAACTATATGAGATACATTATATAAAAATAGAAAAGAAAGATTTTTTGACAAAAAATATGTTGAAAATGATTTTTACAATAGATATGAAGAGGATATTAAGATTGCTGCAGATCTAAATTTTAATTCACTAAGAATTGGTATTATGTGAACAAGATTAATTCCAGACGGAAAAACAGTAAATCAAGAAGGTGTAGATTACTATAATAAAGTTCTTGATGCAATGGAAAAAAACAATATTAAACCAATTTTTGCATTATTTCATTTCGATATGCCACAATGAGCACAAGATATTGGTGGATGGGAATCACAAGAAGTAATTGCAAGATATGCATTCTTTGCAAAAACTGTATTTGAAATATTTGGAAATAGAGTAAAAATGTGAGTTACTTATAATGAACCAGTTGTTCCTGTTGAAGGAGGATATTGATATAACTCCCATCCTCCACACATAATTGATATGAAAAGAGGAATTAGAGTTTACTATAATACAATTATTGCTCACCATATGGTAGTTAAAGAATTTAGAAATTTTAACTTTAAAGATTCAAAAATTGGAATAGTTTTAAGTATTCAAAATGCATGTCCGAGATCTGAACAACCACATGATCAAGAAGCTGGAAAATATGCTGATTGATTCCATTGAAAAGGGTTTGCAGATCCAATGTTAAAAGGGAAATTTAATTCAGAATTTAGAGATCTTTTAATTAAAAAAGGGTTCTGACCTGAAGATGCTGTGAAGCCAGAACACGAAGCATTAATTAAAGAAAATATTGTTGATTTCCTAGGTGTTAATTATTACTCACCAGGAAGAGTTAAGTCATTAGATTATATTCCTGATTGAAATAATGGAGTAACGCCAGTCACTCACTTCTTTAACCATTATGATATGCCTGGCAAAAGAATGAATCCATATAGAGGTTGAGAAATTAGACCAAGATCAATATATGAAATTTTAATTCAGGTTAAAAATGACTACAACAATCTACCTGTATTGATTTCAGAAAATGGAATGGGTGTTGAAGGCGAAGAGAGATGAAGGGGATCAGATGGAATAATTGATGATCAATATAGAATTGATTTTATGAAAGAACATTTATATTGAGCCCATGAAGCAATTAAAGATGGTGCCAATCTAATTGGATACCACATGTGAACATACATTGATAACTGATCATGATTAAATGCATACAAAAATAGATATGGTTTTATTGAACTTGATTTAGAGACTAAAGAAAGAAAACCTAAAAAATCCGCATCATGAATTAAGGAAGCGGCAATCACAAATGAGATTGACATTCCGGAGGGAATGATTTAATGAATGTTGGGATTCTAACTACCTCTATAATTTTAATAACTACAGCTATACTAGTAATGGTTGTATTTATTCTTTTTGTAAAAAGAAATGAATATGTTAAAACTAAGGTTAAACCTGAGGAAGAAAGAAAAAAAGAAAATGCAAACCAATACAGAGTTAAGACTGAAGCATCTAATTTTATGAATGAATTAATAAATACAATTAAAAAAATATCAATGCTTGCAGACCAAGTTGATCCATTGAACATAGAAGCTTTAACTGCAAAGGAATTAAAACTTGAATCTGATAAATTAATAAATGAATTACAAGATAGACAAATAACTCTTGAATTTAAACTTTATAAATATTCATATGCTCCTGTTGAAAACATAATGACTAAACTTAAAATTGAATCGCCGTTTTTATTTAAGAAAAACGGCTATGTGAAAGACTTGCTTGAACATCAAAAAACATTAGAAAAGTATGAAAATCTTTCAGATTATGAGCATTTTGTTGATAAAAAACTTGAAGAAGAAAAGTGAGGAATCTAAAAATGGGGAAAAGAAGAAATAGAGATCCTAACTTTGCTCCTTGAGAAGAAAACATAAGTAAAGTATACAAAAATATAAAATATCCAGCTCCAAAAACCGTTAAACAATTTCAATCAGCTCTTAGATTTATAAATGAAAGAAAATTTACTTCAGTAACTGCTGAAAAAAGAAGAATATTTACTGTGAGACATACAATGAAATTTTCTAACAATGAAGTTGTAAAACAAATATATAAAGAAGCCCTTGAAAAATCACTAAAACAAATTAATGACGAAGTTAAATTAACAGATTTAAGAACTATTAGATATTTAAAAGACAAAAATGAAACAATAAGATTTATTCCTAATTTTGTGGAAAACGAAGTATATGAAATGCAAACAATTATTGATGATGTGTTATACACTACAATATTAAAAGTCAAAAATAGAAAACTTTATTTTTCACAAGCGGTGTTTACTCCAATACCGATGGAATTTTATAGTTTAAATGGTTTGCTTTCAAGATTTTTATATAGAAGAAAAATAGATTTACTTTGAAAAAATATAAAAACACAAATTGTTGATTATATAGCAGAGAAAGGTTTAACAAAATAATATGCAAATAGTAGGATTAATA
>JAUXHI010000034.1 GCA_030621645.1 Mycoplasmataceae bacterium | reverse complement strand
TATTATCTTATATGGCAATATGGAACAATTATGGGTTTGCCAAAAGTAGTTCTTTTATATTGTCACTTTTGTTGGGGTAGCTCTATCAGTTGTATCCCCCATTACCTAATTGACCATTGTCATTTCATCCTCACATAAATAATTCACCATCACTAGTTAAAAGTGAAGAAAAATTACCCTTTAGAAAAATTTGGGCACCTATTAAATTTGTTTTTCTAAACTTATCTGTAATATTTGTTGGGGTATCTATATCATTTGTATTCCCATTACCTAATTGACCACTGACATTTGCTCCTCACATAAATAATTTACCATCACTA
Source organism: Mycoplasmataceae bacterium (assembly GCA_030621645.1). Classification (GTDB taxonomy): domain Bacteria; phylum Bacillota_I; class Bacilli_A; order Mycoplasmatales; family Hepatoplasmataceae; genus JAUXHI01. Next base: position 3,735 of record JAUXHI010000034.1, on the reverse strand, counting down.
GTTAAAAGTGAAGAATGATCAACTCCTAAATTTAATGTTTTATTTATTGTAGATCAGTCTAGTTCATCAGTTACTCTTCCCACAGTAACAACTGTTGTATATTGTGTGTTTGGAACAAGCCCAGTTAAGTTAATTGTATATTGATTATTTGGTTCTTTAACAGGTGCAGTTTTAATATCTGTTCCACCTGTTCGTGTTGTTTCTTGAGTAACAGACGCATTGTCAGGATTAACAACATCGAATGTTATAGTAGCTAATGTTTGAATAACATTTGTTGTGTTTAAATTTGTTATTTCAGGTTCTATTAAATTTCTTACAGTGAAACCTTGTTTTGAAATATATAAGTCAGTATTAGCTGGTTGTGTTTCTGTGCTGTTGTAGCATGAAACTCAGAAGTCATATGATTTCTCTAATTCAAATTCATTATTTACATAAATGACATAAGGAGTATTTTTTTCAATGCTTGTTACATCTTTTTTTCAATTAATTGTATCTGATTCATTTAGAGATCCTTCCTCTGCAAAAGTATACATAAATGTATATTCTTCTCCTTCGTTATTTTCGATCTCATTAGCAGTGAATTTAAGTAAATAGTCTAAATATTGACCATCATCTGAATTTTCTACTGGTATTGCTTGTAAATCCAATTCATATTCTTCTACTTTTTCATCATTCGATGATTTGTCTAGCAAAACTAATTTAACATCATTATTTGCAAAACTTTTCCCATATGTTTGAAAACAAACATCATTAATAAATTCAGGTGAATGCGTAAGGATGATTATTTTGTCAATGCTATCAAATATTTTATCCTTTATTATTTTTGCTATACTTCAAGCTATTTTTGATCTATTTTGTAAATCAAGTGAAGAATACGGGTCATCTAAAATCAATGTTGATTTTTTATTGACTTTAGCAGTTAATATAGAGTTTATTAATCTCAAATGATTTTTTTCCGATAATGAGAAATGTTCTATTGAATATCCAAGATTTTCATATCTTATCTTTGCTTTATCGTCATCAAGTTCTATAGTTGGAACTTTATCATTGATTGTAAACATTTTTATTATTTTATTCTTTTTATTCTCGAAAAGAGAATTCAATTCTTTTAGGAAAGCTTTATTTTCGGCTTTCTTTTTTGAAATTTTAGCATTTATTTCATTAATTTCTTTTAATTTTCTTTTAAAAGATTCAAAATTCTTCTTTCTTGTTCTTATCAATACTTGCTGAATCCATGTTGGGCTTTGTGCCATTACTTTATTAAATATTTGTTTTACATCGTTAAAATCTAAATCAGTATCTGTAATCTCGTTTTTAAAATCATTTCATTGTTTTGTTCTTCATTGTTTTTGAGGGTGTGTCTTTTTTCTTTCCTCAATTAATTCTATAAGATTATCATGTGCACTACCACACATTGGACATTTATCATTGCCCTTTTCATGATACCCCTTATCGAAACTATCCAATACTTCATAATAGTATCTTTCTAATCCTGATTCAACCATATTATCAGAATTTTTAACTCTTTTTCTTATATTTAAAGCAGCTTCTTTTGCTTTTTCATTTTCAATTCCGTTAATTTCATTAAATAAATCATTCGGAAAAACTAATTTATCAACTTTTTTCAGGATTATTAATAAGTTCTTCCAACAATAATTTATCTTCGGCACTTAATTTCCCTATTCATTCAGTAATTTTGTTTTTTATATTTTCTATATCATTGCTTAGATTATCAATAGGCTCTGTGTTTTGTTTGATGATAATCTCACCACCTGTAAAATCAAGTTGTGTTTGCTCCGAGTGTTCATCATTTTTATGATCAACAGAAAGAAGAACATTATCTTTAATTTTAGTGCTTAAGTTAATAGCTTTCAATGTTTTTCCTGTGGCATTTGGTCCGAAATATATATCTAGTTTCATATTGCTTCCTTTCTTAGTATTATTAATATTTTTATACCTATTTCATATTTTATTCCATTAGAAACCATTCCAATGTGAATAAGTGGCACAATTATGGATATTGGTTTGGTGTTTTTATTTTTACTTAATGTTTTTAAGTAAATTTTTAAAATTACCATCTAGGTGTTGTTCAAAATTTCTTGTTGCATCTTGACAAGATGTCTTAGCATGTGTTAATTCATGAACTAGAACCATGGCGGACTCATACTTATCTTTTAATGCTTTTGTGTTAAGGATAATTTCTTTATTTTGATGATCACAATGACCAAATTTCACAGTATTGAAATCATAGTCATTTTGTGTTATTTTTGAGATTTTTAAATCAAATGATTTAAAAGTGGCTTTATAACCAATCAATTCAGCAATATTAATTGCATATTCAAGGTTTTTCTTTTGTTGTTTATTTAAATCTATTATTTTTACAAAATCATAAGTAAAACTACTTTCATATTCATCATTTAAACTATCGAATGTATCAAAAGATAATTCTGAAGAACTTACTTTCAAATATGTATTTGAAGAAACGCTTTTAATCATTTTGCCTTCTGACCTCATTCTTTCAATTTGATCAGGATTATTTATAATCATGTCAGTTGTTACAATAGCAATGTTATCAAATGAGTTCAACAACATTAACTTAACCTCACTTCATGAATATTCATCATATTTTTCTTCATCAATTAAATATGAATCTTTAAGAAGTTTTAAATCATCGATATTTGATGACATTAATATTTTTTCAATTTGTTTTGAATATACTGAACGGCCAAGATTTTTTCTTTCTCTATTTAATGACTTTTTAATTTTTGCATCTATTTTTGTAATGTTATAACTATATGCAAAATTTACTTCTTCAGAAAGTTTTAGTCCATTAATATAAATTGATTTTGTTGTTTTTTCATCATTAATAATCATTCCATATTTTGTCTCTTGAATTACAGTTGGGTTATTTAACTGCAAAAATAGTGATTTAGCTAATAAGAATTGTTCATCAGAAATATTCTCAATTAAAAATTTTGTGCCTATAATATTGGATTTAGTTTTTTTCACTACTGCATGAAGCGTAATTATATCTTCGAAGTTTTGTTTGGGACTTTCTTTAAAAGAAATTTCTAAGTCTTTAACAAAAATCTTTATGTTTTTTTGGTTTCTATGAAAAGTTGCTATTGCATCTTTTAAACCAACACCAAATCTACCTATAACAATGTTTGAAGACATTTTTTCATTTGACTCATTCTGTGTTAAATTTTCAATTGAAATTCCTCTACCAAAATCTTCAATTATTAATTCATGAGTTTTAGAGTTTAATTCTATTAATGGTTGTTTTTTAGCATTAGAAAGGATTGTTTCATCAAATGCATTTGCAATAATCTCTCTAATTGCATGGTAGACTTTTCAATCTTCTAATATTTCTATAATGTTTAAATCAAATAATTTATTCATATATTTATTATACAATAACAAAATAAAGTATGAAAAAGAAGCAGATATAACGCTTCTTTTGTTTTATATTATTGTTTCCTATGAAAAAACATGTTTTGAGGCACTTTTTTGTCCTCATATATAAAATAGCAAAAATATTACTATTTTTGACATTTTTTAATTTTTTTAATCTGCCATAAAATCAGTAGGAACTAAACTATCCAACATTTTATATTTATCTATTGATTTTTGTCTCTTCTCTCTTTGTCTCTTTTTAGCAGGAGCAAATAGAGAGTAAACCATATTAACGAAGTCAGTATAGTCTTGTTTCTTTGATAATTGTATTCTTACAGG
>JAUXHI010000025.1 GCA_030621645.1 Mycoplasmataceae bacterium | reverse complement strand
TTGCCCTGGATTTCTCTATTATTCCCATTGCGGCCACGGTCATCGGAGGAGCCGGTACCCTTGTGGGGCCGGTGTTGGGCTGTCTTATTCTGGTCCCTATTTCCGAGTTGCTGCGTGCCTTCGGGACCCTGCGTATTGTTTTTTACTGGTTGATACTCGTGGCATTTATCGTCTTTCGCAGTGAAGGGATCATGGTTTACGGCCAGCGGAAATATCATCAGTTTGAAAGGTGGGTCAAGGTATGAGCGATCAACCTATCCTGGAAGTCAAAGAGGTCACCAAGACATTTGGCGGTATCTTGGCGTTAAACCGGGTCAGTTTTGATATTCATGAAGGGGAAATATTGGGCATCATTGGCCCAAATGGTTCAGGCAAGACTACGCTAATTAATATAATATTAAATTTAATTAACAAAACATCTGGTCATGTTGAATATCCACAAAACAAATCTATAAAAGATTTCCTTGATCAAACAGGAATTCAATTTCAACAAGCACAATTTCCTAAAGGATATATTGTTGATGAAATCGTGGACATGGTTTTCCAACTCAACAATAAAAAACCTAAATATTTAAAATTTAAAGATTGAATGGCAAAAGAATCAGCTACAGAGAAAAAGAAACTATATAAGCTACTTGATTTAAAAGATAAAACAAATAGAAAAGCTTCTAGATTATCTGGTGGAGAAAAACAAAGACTTAATGTATTGTTAGCATTAATTAATAAACCCAGTTTATTAATTTTAGATGAAATTACTACTGGTCTAGATATTTCAGCACAAAATGAAATATTAAACTACATTAAAAAATATACAACAGATAAAAATAACACACTTATTTTAGTTTCACATAATATTAATGAAATAGAAGCATTGGCTGATAGAGTAGTAATATTAGATAAAAAGAAAATTGTTGCAGATAAAACTAGAGCTGAAATAATTAAGAAATATAAAACAATTGGTAATTATGCCTTTGGATATTTTACAAAGAAAAGAGTTAAATAATGAATTTAATTTTAAAAAAATGAATATGTAAATCATTATTATCTCCGGGATTAATATTTGGGGTGTTCTTTACGGCATCAATGATATTTGTTCTACCTTCAGCATATTCAAATATTCCTAAAAATGATGTTCTAGCAATATTAGGAGCTGTCGGAATGTCAGGATTATCACTAGCTATAGTTGCTGGTTGAGGAATATCATTTAGTAATATAAAAAATTCAAGTTTATTAGACAGAATTATTATTACTAAATATTCTAGATGAAATCTTATAAGGATTTCATTAATACCCTTATTCATAAATATATTAGTTATGCTAACTACGTTCTTTGGTTCACTATATATAGTGAATAACTTAATAGGTTCATTAGATTTATCATTTGTTCCTCTTGGAGAAACAAAAGATCTTCCTAAAGAACCATTACTATGATCTTCAATATCTTGAACATCATTAATATTGTCATGAATCTTTAATATATTAGTATCTACATCACTTGTGTTTGTGTTGCTTGCAGCATTTAAAACATCAACAGGATTTTTATCAATGTCTTGGCTATATATAATTTTAGGATTATTATTTGGTGGAGCAACAATGCCCATAAACATCCTTAGGGGAGACGATGCAGTTGCTGCATTCAAATTTATTGTATATGTTGTGCCACAATCATATGTAAACTTCTTTGGTGCTGATGCAATGAATAATCAAATAATTGAATTTAGTTGATCATCAGCAGACACAATTAAGAACATATCAGCAATAGCAGCAATGACAACAGTATTTACTATTTCAGGTTTAATTGGTGTAAGATATTGAGGATTGACTAATAGATAATATATAATTATAAGGGAAAACAAATGAAAGAATTAATAATACAAATAAGAACAATTGGTTTTTCTTCAAATGAAATAGTTACATTTTTAGAAACTGATTCACAACTTAAACATGAAGTTGTTGTCATGGCAGTTACAGGACAAACAATTCATTTAAAATCTAAAGTGCATGAAAAAACACTTGTAGGAAAGATTGAAGATAAATTCCCAGGACTAGATATTACTGCCGGAGAACCAAATCACACTAAATAGCCATTGGCTATTTTTTATCTCTAATTGTAAATGTATAATTAAATTATGAAAGAAACAATAAATATTTGCTATACACCTGATTTAAATTTTTTGAACCCAACTGCAACATCAGTAAAATCATTACTTGAAAATAACAATCAATACTTTTTTAATATTTATATTGTTTATAGTGACAAAAAAATTAATGAAAAAATAATTAGTAAATTTAAAATTACTTTTAAGGGATACAATTGTGAACTAATTTTTATATTTGATGATAAATCAAATATAAATCAAATGAAAGGAAAGAATACACTTCCAACATACATTTCTGAAGCAGCTTTTTTAAGACTAAATTTATATAATCTTCTTGATGTTGACAAACTTCTTTATATAGATGGGGACACAATAATAAAAGGAAATATTTTAGATTTGTATAAGACAAACCCTAAATATGTGGGAGCTGTAAAAGGTAGTGAGTCATTTGTTGGCAGCAATCATTATAAATTATATAAGACAAAATATGACAAACTTTTAACCACTAAGGTAAAAAATAATTATATTAATACAGGCATAATGGTGATGAATCTTAAAAATTTAAGAGCCGATAACAAATTTAAAAACTATTCTAAAACCATTACAAAAAATCAAATGCCTTTAGGAGATCAAGATTACATTAACTACATTTTGAAAGGTGAAGTAAAGTTGGTTGATTATAAATATAATGTTAGAACATTTTTTAACAGAAAGGGATATGACATTAATCAAGCTGTTATTCTTCATTTCGTTTCATTTTATAAACCATGAAAATCAAGATGAATTGTAGGTCATAAATTCTTCTTAGAATATAAAAAATATAAACTACATTTGCATTGAAACATTAAAGATACATTTTGACATCTAGTTAGCTTTATAATATAAAATCTAATGATGAAAATAAGCAAAAATAAATAATAACCAATGGCTATTATTTTTTATCTATAATTAAAATAATGAAGAATCACTCTAAGAATTTCAAACTTGATGCAATGAAATACGAAAATTTCCTTAAAAAGGGAAATCTTGTTTGTGAATTAGAAACTACCACTCTTAAAAGAAAAAGAAGTGATTCAAAGTTTGTTTCCAAAACAATAATTGCAGACGTTACATATGATACCGAAACAAATTATGTAATAATAAATTACTCAATCAAAAATGAGGAAAAGATAGGCGAAATTGATTTACACTACCTGATTAAAGATATTGAAAACAAACTAACGGCAAACATTAAGTTTAAAAAGAAAAACCCCTATTCTGTGAAAAATCTATTAAAACTAGCGGTTGGAGTTGTTGCGTTAGCGTTTATTATATGAGCAACATTCAGTTATGCTTTTTCAATAAACTTAGATGAATTTATGGATGGGGCAAATTCATTATTTAAAAATTCATCATCATGAACTATATTCCCAATAATTGATGTAATTATGCCAGGTTTATTTTCTGCTTTATCCTTTTCAGTTATTATAAGAGTTATATTCAACAAAAAAGTTAACTTCTTTATATTGTGAATTTCTTTCTATGTTGGCTTCTTTGTAGAACAAGTATCTCCAATTTCTGGACCAGGAACAGTATTCAGTCTATGAATGATATTCAATTTTCAAAAAACTAAACTTAGAGTTGCTGAAATTGCATTAAGTGGTTTAATGTATGCAACAATTCATAATTTTGCTTTTGTATTATTTACGGGCACTTCATTAATTGGATTCCTACCTTATCTTAATACCCTAAAATATAGCGAACTATGAATTGCAATGTCAATGTATGGTTTTGCTTGAGGTGGACTTGCAATTATTTTCTTAAATATATTTTTTGTGTTCATAATTGCTTATTCAACAAAATTCCAAAGACTTCTTGCTTGATTGATTTCACTTGGTTTCAAATTAATCAAAAAAGAAGATAAGATATCAAAAATGATAGAACAAGTTTTATTCCAAAGCAAACGTCTTAAAGATGCCACAACTAAACTTTGATCAATTTGATTTCTTACACTAACATTATTAGCATTTAATTTAACTGGATTATTTTGAAATTCAACAAGTACATGAGTTATTAAAAATTCTATTCACCCAGGAGTAATGACTTGAATACAATCATTTTCTACAGATATAATGATTGGCGCAACTGGAATTGCTATACCTAGTCCTGGTAATGCTGGGATAACAGAAATATTTATGTCTGAAATGTATTATGCGATAATCCAAAGTAATCACATAGATATGTCTCGTGTTGAAGTTGACACATTAATTGCCGTCCAAAGATCAGTGGGACATTATGCTAAAACTGCTGGATCTGCAATTGTGTTTGCACTAACAGGAATTTTTGCTCCAATTTATATTAAAAGAAAATAAATAATTAGATATTGAATATCTACTTTATTTTTTTATATAATTAACTTGAATGAAAAAAACAATAAGTGATATACAAAACCTTGAGGGTAAAAAAGTTTTATTAAGAAATGATTTTAATGTTCCTATAGTAGATGGAAAAGTAGTGTCTGATGTAAGGATAAGAGCAGCACTCCCAACTATTAAACATGTAATAGAGAACAAAGGAAAAGTAATAATCTTTTCACACTTGGGAAGAATAAAAACTGAAAATGACAAATCCAAAACTCTAAAACCAGTTGCTGACGTACTTTCGCAACTTCTTAATCAGCCAGTTGTATTTGTGTTAACAACAAGAGGAGAAGATTTAGAGAAAGCTATTGATGCAATGGATAATGGTGATGTCTTGTTGGTAGAAAATACAAGATTCGAAGATCTAAATGATAATGCTGAATCTAAAAATAGTGAAGAGCTTGGTAAATATTGAGCATCACTAGGAGATGTCTTCATTAATGATGCATTTGGTACTTCACATAGAAGTCATGCAAGTAATGTTGGAATAGCTTCTAACATTGAAGAGACGGCGGTAGGATTCTTAATTAAAAAAGAATTAGAATTTCTTGGTTCTGTTTTAGATAACCCTGAAAGACCAATGGTTGCCTTATTAGGTGGAGCAAAGGTTTCAGATAAAATAGAAGTTATTAAATCTCTTCTTGAAAAAGCAGATAAAGTAATTATCGGAACCGCAATGGTATACACATTTGATTTAGCAAGAGGAAAATCAATTGGTAATTCATTAGCTGAATTTGACAAGGTAAGTTTAGCAAAAGAACTAATGGAAAAATATCCAGACAAATTAATTCTTGCAGAAGATTCTGTGTATTCTCCAGAATATAAAGATATTGAAGGGGCTATTGGAAATGAAGTTCCAGAAGGAATGATTGGGATGGATGTTGGTCCTAAAACAATAGCAACAGTTAAAGAAGCACTTAAAGGTGCTAAAACAGTAATATGAAATGGACCATTCGGAGTAACTGAATTTGAACACTTCAAAAATGGGTCTGAAGAAATTGCTAATGCAATAGTAGAGATACCTGGAGCTACAACAATAGTCGGAGGAGGAGACTCTGCAGCAATGGTGTGAAAATTAGGACTTCAAGATAAGTTCACACATATATCAACTGGAGGAGGTGCTTCTATGGAGTTCCTAGAAGGTAAAGAACTACCAGGAATTGCAATTATAAAAAACAAATAGGAGATAAAATGAGAAAACCAATTATAGTAGGAAACTGAAAAATGAATAATGGGCCTCAAGAGGCCCATGACTTTATGCATGAATTAGAACATGATATTGTAGGAAAGAAAATTGATATAGATTGAGCAATTGCTCCGCCATCAATAGCAATTCCATATATGATGCCACATTCACATGGAAATTCTGCACCTTTTAAAATTCCATTAGCAGTTCAAAATGTTAATGCACATGAAAAAGGGGCATTCACTGGTGAAATTTCAATCTCTATGATTGAACAACTAGGAGTTAAGTATGCTATTGTTGGACATTCAGAGAGAAGAGAACTGTTTGGAGAAACAGATACACAAGTTAATGAAAAAGTTAAAGCATTACTTAAATCATCTGTAACACCTATTCTTGCCTTTGGTGAACCATTAGATGTTAATCTAGATGGCAAGACACTTGATTGAGTAAAGAATCAACTTGATTTAGGACTTGAAGGAGTATATCCAGCAGATCTATCTAAAGTTGTTCTAGCTTATGAACCTATTTGAGCAATAGGTGCTGGTAAAACAGCAACTGCTAAACAAGCACAAGAAATCATTAAAGAAATCAGAGAACATTTAGCTCAAAGATTTAATGAAGAAGCAGCACAGTCTGTAAGAATTCAATATGGTGGTTCAGTAACACCTGATAACATTAAAGAATTAATGGAACAACCTGATATTGATGGAGCATTAGTTGGTGGAGCTTCATTAAAACCAGATTCATTTGCTAAACTAATTACATTTAATAAGTAAAAAAAGAACCAAATGGTTCTTTTTTATTTTTATAGATGAGAAATTATTTAATTCTTTTCCATTTATCATATTTTTGATATATTTCATCAAGATGTTTTGGACTTTCGTCTTTATTCACTTTTGGTAAATATCCATATTTTGCTTTTAATATTTCTTGATAATTTTTTGGCAACAATATTTTTCTATTAATAAAATCAACTTCTTCAAAATTATTATCCCAAATACCCCCCCCCCTTCATGTTTTTCAATCAAAAAGTGGACCAAAATATTTATCTTTTTTCTTACTATTTTTCTTTTTGCCAAATATTGCTTTATTAGAAATTCATCTCATAAATGTAAGAGGTAAAATCATTCTAATGAATAAATATAAATATTTATTTTTATATATTGGTG
>JAUXHI010000012.1 GCA_030621645.1 Mycoplasmataceae bacterium | reverse complement strand
CTTCATCAGAAACTGATGCATTACTTCTTGAATTAAATTTAATAAATAAGTTTAATCCGAAATATAATATTAAACTTAAGGAATCAAAAAGTTATCCTTATATAAAAATGTCAGTGAATAAAAATGGAATAACACTTTTACTTACAAAAATTTATAGAAAGGAAAAGAATTTTTACTTTGGTCCTTTCCCAGAAGGTTTTGCTCCTTCAAAATTAATCAAAATACTTAAGCAAGTATTTCCTGTTAGTAAATGTTTGGCTCCTAATTCAGGAAGGCCATGTACAAACTACCAATTGGGATTATGTTTAGGACAATGCGTAAAAGCCGATAACAAAGAACTTGTTGAAAACATTGTTGTTGATATCAAAAAGTTCTTTTCTGGAAATTTATCTGTAGTTAAAGATAAACTACTAGAGAAAATAAATTTATACATTAAAAATCAAAGATATGAAGATGCATTAAAGGCAAAAGACTCATTGGAATTAATTGAAAACTATAAAGAACATCAAAATGTTGTCTTTAAGGATTCAGTTGATAGAGATATCATTGGTTTTACAGATCAAGAAGGTATTTTATCTATATCTATGACTTATGTTAGACATGGTAATACAACAGTTACAGATAATACACTTATTAAATCATTTGCTATTGATCCAATTGATACTATTGAGCAATACTTATTAGTTCATTATAAGAAGTCGATTATTCCAAATGAAATAATCATATCTTTTAAAACAACACTAGGTGATATTCTTGATGCTAATATAGTTGTTAATCCAAAATCTGGAATGAGACATACTATATTAAAGACAACTACTGATCATTCAAAACAAATGTTATTAAAAAATCAAAAAGAATTTGAAATAGTTCAAAGAAGATATGACAAAGCAATGGAAGATTTAACATCATTAACAAAAATTAGGAATGTTAAGTCAATTGAAATGGTTGATATCTCAAATACTTCTGGCAAAGATCAAGTTGGAGTTGTTGTTTCATTCATAAATGGACAATCCAACAAGAATCTTTATAGAAAATATAATCTTTTATCAGGTCAAAATGATTACAAATCAATTTATGAAGTTACTTATAGACATTTTGAATCTAAGATTAAAAATAATCTGCCATTACCAAACTTATTTATAGTTGATGGTAAACATCAAATTACAAATGCTCAAAAAGCAATTAAAGAGATTGGATTAAAAGTTCCTGTTGTCGGATTAGTTAAAGATTCAAAACATAAAACTTCAGTATTATTCACTTCAGATAATGAAGAGATATACTTAAGTTCATATTTAGAACTATTCATGTTACTTTCATTCATACAGAATGAAGTACATAGATTTGCAATTATTTTTCATAAAAGCAAAAGAAATAAAAGAGTATTAAAGAAGTAAAGACTTCTTTTTTATTCCCACGCAATATATAATATATACATATGAATAAAAAACCAGTAGCAATAGTTATATTAGATGGAGTAGGAGTAGCACCCGAAGGGCCAGGTAATGCTGTTATTTTAGCTAATACTCCAAATCTAGATAAATGAAGAGCTAAATATCCATCAAGACTTATTAAAGCAAGCGGAACACCAGTTGGTCTTCCTGCAAATCAAATGGGTAATTCAGAAGTTGGCCATTTAAACATTGGGGCAGGTAGAATAGTTTACCAATCACTAACTCAAATTAACAAACACATTGAAGAAGATACACTTAGACATAATAAAGTGTTAAATGATGCTATTCAATTTGTAAAAGATAACAACTCAAAACTTAATTTAATTGGTTTAGCTTCTGATGGTGGAGTGCACGCTCATAATTCACACATCATAGCATTAAACAACATAGCTAAAGAAGCTGGCATTGAAGTTATAATGCATGCTTTTTCAGATGGTAGAGACGTTGGTCCTAAATCTGCAAAACAATTTTTAATTGAATTAGAAGAAGTAGGAGTAAAAATTGCTTCTATCTCAGGTAGATACTATTCAATGGATAGAGATAAAAAGTGAGATAGAACTAAACTTGCTTTTGATGCTATGGTTGGAAAAGGAAATAACAAGTTTACTGACATCATGAGTTATGTCGATGAACAATATCAAGAAGGAATAACAGATGAATTTTTTATTCCTTCATCTAATGCAAATTTTGATGGTTCAATCAAAGATAATGATGCAATCATATTTGTAAACTTTAGACCTGATAGAGGAAGACAACTTTCACACCTATTTATAGGTTCAGATATTAAAGTTACTGAATATGATTTTGAAATACAAGATAAACCTAAAAATATATTTTTTGCTACAATGATGGAATACGCAGGAATTGATAAAGCAAAAATATTATTTCCTCCAACAAGAATGAAAGGTTTACTAGGAGAAACAATTGAAAAGGCAGGTTTAGTTCAAATGAGAGCTGCTGAAACAGAGAAGTATCCTCATGTTACATTCTTTATGGATGGTGGAGAAGACATCAAGAAAGATACAGAAAAAAGAATACTAGTAAATTCTCCTTTGGTAGCAACATATGATCTTGAACCAGAAATGTCAGCAAGACCATTAACAGAAAAAATATTAGCTAATGCTGATGGTGTTGGTGCATTTATTATTAACTATGCACAACCAGATATGGTTGGTCATACTGGAGTTATTCCAGCAGTTGTTAAAGCAATAGAAGTTGCTGATGAAATGCTTCTTAAACTATATAACTATATAGTTAAAGAAAAAGGTGGAACAATGATAATCTTTGCAGACCATGGTAATGCAGAAGTTATGCTGGATGAAAATAATGAACCAGTAACAAAACACACCACAAATCCTGTCGAAGTAATAATTACTTCAAAAGATGTAGAACTAAGAGACGGAGATGGAAAACTTGGAGATATTGCCCCAACAATGCTCCAATTATTAGATATTGAACAACCTGAAGAAATGACAGGCAAATCATTGCTTGAAAAACAGTAAATTAAATCTGTTTTTTTGTTCTGGTGCTTTTTTAATTGCTACTATTTCATTTGTTTTAATAATAAGATTTTTTATATAGAAATACTTTTTTGCTATTTGAGCATTAATGATTTTTCTTTGTTATATAATTAATTGGAGAAAGAAAAAAATATGTCAAAAATTACTAAAATATTTGCAAGACAAGTTGTAGATTCAAGAGGAAATCCAACTGTTGAAGCAGAAGTTTACACAGAAAAAGGAAATATGGGAAGAGCCATAGTTCCTTCAGGAGCATCTACAGGTACAAGAGAAGCGCTTGAACTTAGAGATGGCGGAGAATTATGAATGGGTAAAGGAGTGCTTAAGGCAGTTTCAAACATTAATAATATTCTTGCGCCAGAATTAATTGGAATGGAAGTTGAAAATCAAAGAGAAATTGATGAAAAAATGATTTCTATTGATGGAACAGAAAATAAAGATAAACTAGGAGCAAATGCAATTCTAGGAATATCAATGGCTACCACTAAAGCGGCTGCATTGGATCAAGGAGTTGAACTTTACAAATACTTTAATTCTCTAACATCTGATAAAGAAGTTTCATTACCAGTACCAATGCTTAATGTATTAAATGGGGGAGAACATGCTGATAATACAGTTGACTTCCAGGAATATATGATATTCCCATTAGGAGCACCAACATTTAGCGAGGCCCTAAGGTGAGCATCAGAAATATTCCACAACCTTGCTAAATTATTAAATGCTAATGGTTTATCAACTGGTAAAGGTGATGAAGGTGGATTTGCACCAAATATGAAAGATAACAAAGAGCCTCTTAAATATATTGTAGAAGCAATTAAAAAAGCAGGCTATGAACCAGGACAAGATGTATATATTGCATTAGATCCAGCAGCTTCAGAATTTTATAATACCGAAACAGGAATGTACGAATTAAAAGGAGAAGGTAGAAGTCTTACTTCTGAAGAATTAGTAGATTATTATGCATCACTTGTTGATGAATTTCCGATTGTTTCAATTGAAGATGGAATGGCAGAACAAGATTGAGATGGATTTAAATTAATGACAGATAGAATGGGAGATAATATCCAAATAGTTGGAGATGATCTATTTGTTACAAACAAAAAAATCCTTCAAGAAGGAATTGATGCTAAAACAGCAAATTCAATTCTAATTAAAGTTAACCAAATTGGAACTATTACAGAATCTATTGAAACAATTGAACTTGCTAAGTCAGCCGGTTATACAACAGTTACTTCACATAGATCTGGAGAAACAGAAGATTACACAATAGCGGACTTTGCTGTTGGTTTAAATTCAAAACAAATCAAAACAGGGTCAATGGCTAGATCTGAAAGAATAGCTAAATACAACCAACTGTTAAGAATAGAAGAAACAATGAATACTTTCCATGGTAAAAAATCACTTAAACAGGAGATAGAATAAAGTAAAGAAAGTGCAATGCACTTTCTTCCAAAACTGGAACTTAAAATGAAAATTAGAAAAATAGCAATACTAACATCAGGTGGAGATGCACCTGGAATGAATACGGTAATATGAGCAATAGTAAATTGTTCACAAAAAAAAGGAATAGAAACTTATGTAGTTTATGATGGTTACAAAGGTTTAGCAGAAGGAAATATACAAAAAATAACTTCCGCTGATGTTGATACTTGAGTTAAAAAAGGTGGAACTAAAATCTATTCAACAAGATATCCTGAATTTAAGGACGAAGCTGTAAGAAAGATAGCAAAAGAGCAATTAGACAAACATAATATTGATGCACTAGTGGTCATTGGTGGAGATGGAACATTTATAGGTGCTAAACTACTTTCTGAACTTGGAGTTAAGACTGTTGGAATACCCGGAACAATTGATAATGATATACCAACTACTGATTTAACAATTGGTTATATTACAGCAATTGAAACAGTTACAGATGCACTTGAAAAAATAAGAGATACATTGGAATCACATAATAGAGCTGCAATTATTGAAGTGATGGGAAGATACTCTGGTGCCTTGGCATTATCAGCGGCAATTGTAACTGGCGCAGAAGGGTTATCAATACCTGAAAGAAAACTAACTGAAGAAGAAATAATTGAAACAATTAAGCAGGCAAGAAATAATGGTCATAGATCAATTATTGTTGTAGTTACTGAAAAGCTATATGATGTTAAAGCACTTGCTAATAAAATACAAGAACTAACAGGAATAGAAACAAGAGGAAATATTCTTGGACATTTACAAAGAGGAGGATCGCCAGCACCTAGTGAAAGAATCCTTGCAGTTAGGATGGGGGTGTTCGCAGTAAAACAACTTATTGAAGGTAAAACTGGAATTACTATTAATAGTGTAAATTCAAAAATGGTAGCAATACCTATTGAAGAAACAGTTACTTCTGAAAGAACTAACTTAGTCGAACTGTTGGAACAATATGATTTGGTAAAATAATATGAAAATTTTAAATAAATTAAACAAAACAAAAATAGTGGCGACAATGGGACCCACTTTTGGAACAGAAAATATAATTAAGAAAATGTTATTAAGTGGAGTAACAACAGTTAGACTTAATACATCACATGGTGATTATGATGAACATGAAACAAGAATTAAATTAGTAAAGAAAGTTAGAAAGGAACTTGACTTACCAATTTCAATAATGCTTGATACAAAAGGGCCTGAAATTAGAGTTCATGCTATTGAAAATAAAAAAATGAATGTTAAGAGAGGGGTAATTCTTAAGATTCACTCTAAAAAAGAAATTATAGGAAAAAATAATGAATTCTCAGTTACATATACAAAATTAGCAGATTCAGTTTTGATAGGATCAAACATTATGATTGATGATGGTAAACTAATTCTTGAAGTTCAAAAAATAAATAAAGTTTCAGGAGTAGTGATTGTTAAATCATTAAATAATCACTATATTGGAAGTAAAAAGTCTGTAAATATCCCTGGTATAGATCTTTGCCTTCCTTTCTTAGGTAAAAGAGATAAAGACTTCATAAAATGAGGGATCAAGCATGGAATTAATATTGTTGCTGCATCTTTCGTTAGAGAAGGAAAAGATGTTACTGACCTTAGAAACTTCCTAGATGCAAATGGTGGAAAAAATGTGATGATTAATTCAAAAATTGAAGCTTTAAAAGCAATTCAAAATTTAAATGATATTATCAAAGCATCGGACTCAATCATGATTGCTAGAGGAGACCTAGGAGTTGAAATACCTTACTATGATGTTCCTTTCTATACTCAATTATTAATTAATAAAGCAAGAGCATGAAACAAACCGGTGATAGTTGCTACACAAATGTTGGATTCAATGATAGATAACCCATCTCCAACTAGAGCTGAAGTGACGGATGTTTACTACTCAACATTGTTGGGTGCTGATTCTACAATGTTATCAGGAGAATCTGCTTCAGGAGATTTTCCTCTTGAAGCTGTTCAAACAATGAATCAAATTAATAAAAGTGCAGAAGAAAATTTCAACTATGTTGATGCATATAACATGGCATTAGCAATTGCTGAAACAAATAATGCACAAACTGCATATTTAATAGCAAAAGAAGTATTAACAAAAGACATTAAATACATTATTGCTTTCTCTGAAAAAGGAAGATTATTAAAAGCGTTATCTTCATTCAGAACATCAGTTCCAATTTTTGGAATGCTGAAAGATAAATCAAAAATATATGATTATGGAATAACATATGGCGTTTATCCACAAGCACATGCTACCCAATCTGATTTTAAATCTGATGTTAAAATTAATAAAATTGCTAAAGATTTAAATCTTAAAAAAGATGTTGCCGTAATTGTTGCCAATAAAAACGAATTCAGAATTATTAGAATTAAATAATAATATATAATTTTTATAAGTGAACTCATATGAAATAAGTAAAAAGGCCTCAATAATTTTCACAACCTTTATGGTTGTGACTTTAGGCATCTTTACTTGAGATGCTATTGTACATGAAGGTATTGAACAATTTAGGATGTTCACCTGACAATCTAATTTAGTTGCTACTGTATTCTATATATTAATTACATATTCATATGTTTTTTCAGAAAAAAGTTTCTTCAGAAGAACAGATGCATTTAGAATGTCGGTAGTGTTTATGATGTCTTTAACATTCTTCATAATCTTGTTCTTGCTTGGGCCACTTTGAATACTTAATTATTTTTGGGGTGTTGGGCCTGGTTCGATGGGATATGTAGTTACAGGGGTAACTTGAGTGGGAGCGTTAAGAAACATTGTATATCACTTCATAGCTCCAGTATTTATTTTTTGACATTATTTCTATGATAAAAAATGAAAAAACATTACTACTAAATCAAGTTGATTATATTCGCTTCCAGTCTTATCATACTTTTTATTTGTATTTGGGCCTGTATCTATTGCAATGTTCTTTATTGATGGATGAGCACCATATTCAATAATGAATCCAGATATGTGAACATGAGGATGATATGCAGTAGGAATATGAATAGCGGTAGCATCTGGTGTGTTTTTAATAACATCGTGGTGGTTAGTGTATAGTGTGAAGAAATTAGAGTATATATAATATGAAAAATTTTAAAGAATTAAACAAAATAGTAGCAAATGTAATATCAAAGTTTTTAATTGATAATTCATTTACATCAAAAATAATAGAATCATCAATGAATGATGATGGTTTTTTTGTAGATATAATAGTTGAAAAAAATATCTCAGAAAAACAACTTCCTCTTATTGAAGGTAAGTTAATGAAATTTATTTCAAAACTATCTTTTGAAAAAAATCAATTAAAACCTAAATATATAAAATTAAGAGGGGTTTCTGGAATTCAAACAGAAGAAGGAATTGGAAATAGAATATTTGGATTTGCTGCTGAGACAATAGATGATTTAGAAGCAAAAATTGAAGAACTAGAAGAAAGAGAAGCAAGAGACCATAGAAGAATTGGTAAAGACCTTGAAATATTCATGGTGGATGAAACGGCAGGTAAAGGATTGCCCATTTGATTACCAAACGGAGTTGCTCTTAAACAACAAATTAGAGATTTTATTTTCAAACAAGAAGCAATGTATGATTATATGCAAGTTGAAACTTCAACAATAGCTTCTATAGAACTTTTCAAAACATCAGGACATTATAGTCACTATAAAGATTTAATGTTCCCGGAGATGACAATTGAAGAAGGCGAAACATTTTTGTTGAGACCAATGGCATGTCCACAACATGTTTTGATATATAAATCAAAACCAAGATCTTTCAGAGAACTTCCGTTTAGATTGGCAGAACAAGTTAAACAATATAGATATGAACCATCAGGAGCTCTAATTGGTCTTGAAAGAGTAAGGTCAATGGAACTAACTGATTCACACATTTTCATTAGAGAAGATCAAATTAAATCAGAAATTAAACAAGTAATGGACCTTATACGTACAACACTTGATAAATTTGAAGTTACTATTGATTATGTTGAATTAGCATTACATGATCCAAAAAATACTGAAAAGTATCATGGCAATTTATCAATGTGAAAAGATGCTGAATCTAAACTTAAAGAATTCTTAGATGAAGTTGGTATTGAATATATAGAAAAAATTGGAGAGGCAGCATTCTATGGTCCTAAGATTGATATTCAAATCAAAACAGCACTTGGGCATACAATTACTGTTTCAACAGTTCAACTTGATTTCTTACTTCCTGAAAAATTTGATTTACATTATGTAAACTCAGATCAAGAACAAATTAGACCTATATTAATCCATAGAGGATTAATTGGCACATACGAAAGATTCATTTCTGTTCTACTTGAACAAACAAAAGGAAACTTCCCAATGTGACTAGCTCCACAACAAGCAGTTGTTATTACAGTCAATAATAAAGTTCATGGGGATTATGCTGCAGAAGTTTATGAAATACTAAAACAAAATGGTGTAAGAGCAAAACTTGATAATTCTGATGAAAGATTAGCTAACAAAATTAGAATAGCCCAAACTTCAAAAGTCAAATCTCAATTAATTATTGGAGATGAAGAAATAGCTTCTAGAACTATTTCAGTTAGAATGTATGGAGAAGAAAAAACTAAATCAGTTTTATTAACTGAACTAGTTGAAATATATAAAGAAAACTAACAATGCTTAAGACGTTGTTAGTTTTCTTTATAATTGAATTACTATGTTAAAGAATGTTAAATATTTACTAACTACACACCTTGTAGAAGAAATGCCTCAAGATGATATTCCTGAGGTTGTTATTGCAGGGAAATCTAATGTTGGTAAATCAACTTTAATTAATGTTTTAACCAATAATAAGAAAATGGCAAAAATTTCTTCTAGACCAGGAAAGACACAAGCAATTTCATTGTTTGATATTGAAGGAAGAGTCAGATTGGTAGATGTTCCTGGATATGGATATGCAAAAGTATCTAAGAAGCAACTTAAATCATTCTCAAAGATCATTGATAAATATTTAACTAATAGATTAAATATATCAAAAGCAATATTATTATTAGATATGAGAAGAGGGATAACTAAAGATGACTGAGATTTAATTAATTTCTTTTATCAATTAGAAATCCCTTTTACAATTGTTGGAACAAAGAGAGACAAAGTAAATCAATCAGAGAGATCTAAGTTCAATAAACAAATTAAAGAAGAATTATCTACATCAGTAATTAACTATTCATCAATAACAAAGCAGGGGTTATCAGATATTGAAGAAATTTTTTATGAATATGAGTAAATAATCTTTAATATTTAAATATTTAGCATTAGTTATATAACTAAAATACATAATATTCAACAAGAACACTTACTGCTTAAAGCCATTACACAGGAATTTTTCTGTTAAAGTCAGAGTAAATAGTAATTATGCTTCTCATTTAATTCTAATAAATTTTATACTTCAGGAAATTAAACACCAATAAAAATGGAAACGCATCAGCAAAACGCCAAAAACAAAAGATTCTAAAAAGATAGTAAAACTAAAATAAATAATAAAACACTCTGTAAATGATGAGTGTTTTATTATTTATTTTAGTTTACCTTTATTTTTTAAAGTTTTAATTGTTTTTGCAGAAAGCATTACTCTTTGTTTTTTACCATTGATTTCAATAGTAACTGGTTGTAAGTTAACATTTCACTTTCTTTTTGTTTTGTTAAGAGCTTTTGATCTGTTATTGCCAGACATTGGGCCTCTTCCTGTTAATGCATCTTTTCTTGACATAATTTTTCTTTCTTTTAGTAATATAATAATACCAAAACTACATTAAATATCAATACTTCATTTATATCTAAATTGGTATAATTATTTTAGTGTAAAGATAACACAAGAACATGGCAAAAGAAACAGAGTTAAAAAAGGAATTAGAAAAAATGATAAAAAACCATGTGGTTAATGTTCTTTTTAATGTAAAAGGGATTGAAGGGGTTTATCTTGTTAAAGATACAAAATCTAATACATCAAAAAGAATAGAAACACTAGATATTATTAATTCAACCAAAGGTATAAAAATAGATTGAGTTTCAGAAAAATTAATAGATATAACAATATTAGTAAAAGTTTCTCCTGATATTTCTATAACTATTACACACAACTTACTTAAAAACTTGATTTCAGATCAATTAAATAAGTTGCCAAAGACTAAATTAAATCAACTATTTTTAAAAATAGAAGATATCAAAATAAGATAAAAAGGAAATATTATGGCACAAACAACACATAGAGATACAGTAATGAGAGTTTTAGAGTCTGCAGTAGCAAACTTACAAAAACATGTAGAGGAAATTAATGACTTAAATGTATTCCCAATTCCAGATGGCGACACTGGCTCAAACATGACGGCTACATTAAACTCAGCATGAAACAACATTAGTGATGATTCAATAACAGATGTAGAAATCTTTGCAGATTTTTCAAAAGGAGCATTATTAGGAGCAAGAGGTAACTCAGGAGTTATACTTTCTCAAATCATTAAAGGGATGAGTGAAGGAGTTAAAGAAATTGGATCATTCACTTTTAATAAAGAAGCATTAAAAATCATTTTTAAATCAGCTTGTGAATATGCATACAATTCAGTTTCAAATCCAGTCGAAGGAACAATACTTTCTGTAGTCAAAGCAGTAACTGTTGAAATGGAAAATAGCGAAGAAACAAACTCATTAGAAGATGCACTTACTAATGTAGTTAAAATTGCTCAAAAAGCAACTGACTATACACCAGAACAACTACCTATCTTAAAAGAATCAGGTGTAGTTGATTCAGGAGCTTTCGGATTAGTTAAATTTATAGAAGGTGCAATTATGGGCACTCAAGGTAAAACAGTTAAGATTGGAACAATTGGTGGAACACCTGCTAAGAAAACAGCCTTATCTAAAGCAGACCCAATAAATAATATTGGTTACTGTACAGAATTTGTTTTAACATTAAAAGATACAGAATCATTTAAAAAAGACGCTTTTAAAGAAAAGTTACTTAAATTAGGCGACTCATTAGTTTATATTGTTGAAGATGATATCGTTAAGGTTCATATTCACTCTAAAACACCAGGTAAAGTATTTACACTGGCTCAAAAATTTGGTGAGTTCTCAACTATTAAATCAGACAACATGGCTATGCAAGCCGAGGGTGAAGGACATGATGTTAATGGTGACTCATTCATAGTTACTAAGAAAAGTTCTAACCCAAATAAAGAATTAGGAATTATTGCAGTTTCTAATGGCGTTGGTCTTGCAAATGAAATGCAAAAACTTGGAGCAACTGAAATTATTTCTGGCGGTCAATCAATGAACCCATCGGTAAAAGAATTTATGGATATCATTAATGCAATGCCATACAAAAAAATAGTTCTTTTGCCAAACAACTATAATATTATTCTTACTGTTGAAACAGTGCAAAAGAATGTTAGCGATAAAGAAATATTCATAGTGCCTACAAAAACTTTACAACAAGGCATTGTGGCTCTTAAAAATATTAATCCTTTAATGTTTGATTTTGAAAACTACATTGATAATACAAAAGAAGCAGTAGCTTTAATTGAAGAAGGACAAATAACTATCGCTGTTAGAGACACTAATATGAATGGCATACAAGTTAAAGAAGGAGAATTTATTTCTGTCTCAGGAAAAAAAATTATTTCTTCATCTTCAGACCTTCAATTAATTTTCGAAACATTAACAAATTACATTGTTGAATCATCTGATGATATTGGTTTAATAACAATATTTTATAATGAAAAAGTTTCTCCTGATGACCAAATTAAAATAAAAAAGTTTATGGCTGAGAAATATTCAGATATTGAACTTGAAATAACATATGGTGGACAAGAAGTTTACCACATCATAATGTTTGGAGAAGAGTAAAATGAACAAGGTAATAACAATTGATTTAATGGGTGGAGATTACTCAATAGAAGAAGCTTATCCTGGTGCAGTTTTATTTGCCAAAATCAATCCTGATTATAAAGTAATAGGTTTTGCTCTTAAAGGATGAAATATTCCTGCAGACAAACCAACAAATCTAGAGATTAGATTTTCAGATACTTTTATTAAAAATGATGATGGAATATTAACAATAATAAGAGAAAAAAAATCAACACTTAGAAATGCATTAGATATTACAAATGAAGGGGAAGCAGAAGCTATTGTTGCGGCAACAGCCTCAGGTCCTTATGTTGGTGGAGCATATTCAATATTTAAAACATTTAATGAAAATATTAAACCTGTTTTTGCAGCTATCATTGTAGGGTCAGATTCTAAAGAAAGATTATTGTTAGATGCTGGGGCTATTCTTGACGTTGATGCTAATGACCTTATTACTCATTCACTTCTTGCAAAAGCAGTTTGAAGAGTTTTGCACCCAGATATTACTAATTCTAAAGTTGGATTAATTAATATTGGTTCTGAATATAAAAAAGGAGATGTTTTAAGACAAGGGGCATTTAAATTATTTACAGAGAGAAAACAAGAATTAGGATTTATTGGTAATGTTGAAACAAATGATTTATTAACTTCTGATGCAGACATCTTTGTAACTGATGCTTGAACAGGGAATATCATTTTAAAAACACTTGAAGGAGCAATCATTCAAATTGGTAAAGCAATAATTAATACTAAAAAAGGCTCATTCCTTTCAAAGGTTGGATTATTACTTGCGAGAAAAGAGTTAAGAAAAAATCTTAATCCACCTATGCAAAAAAACGCAAGTGGAGGAGTGTTAATATTAGGTTTAAACCATATTGCTATTAAAGCACATGGTTTTTCAAAAAGAGATGATTACTTCTCGGCAATGAATGTTGCTAAAAAAGCAATTGAAGGAAATGTAATTGAAAATACAAGAAAGGAGATAATTACTAATGGAAATAGCTAAATTTTTAGAAAAACAAGAAATAAATTTTAAAAATATAAAATTTTACATTACAGCATTCACACATACTTCATATGTACATGAATCAAAAATTCATGGTGTTGAATCATACGAGAGACTTGAGTTCTTGGGTGATTCCATTTTAGGACATATAATTTCAGAATACATATATGAAGAATATCCTGAATTTTCACAAGGGTCACTAACACTGTTGAGATCAGCACTTGTTAAAAAATCAGCATTGTCTAAAGTTGGAAAAGAATTACATCTAGAAAAATACATAAATATTGGTCAGGGAGAAGATAAATCTAATCTATCGCCATCAGTGTATGAAGATGTCTTTGAATCTTTAACAGCAGCTATATATTTGGATCTAGGTTATAAATCAGCAAGAAAGTTTGTTTACAGAATAGTGCTACACAATCTTGAACATATTTATATAGACGATCTTAAGGATTTCAAAACAAAATTACAAGAATTATTGCAAGCAGAAAGTGGTAAATCTGCAGTATACAAAACTATAAACCAAAAAAGAATTAACAATATAATGCATTTCAAAGTTGAAGTTTCATTCAATGGACAAGTATTAGGTGCCGGTTCAGGTAAATCAAAAAAAGAAGCTGAACAAGCAGCAGCTCATGAAGTTTATACAAAAATGGCTGGAAAATAAATAAAACAAAATGGCATTTTTAAAAAGAATAGAAGCAAAAGGATTTAAATCATTCGCACACAACACAGTTGTGGAATTTACTGATGGTTTAACAGTTATTGTTGGTCCTAATGGTTCAGGCAAATCAAACATTAATGATGCTATTAAATGAGTTCTTGGGGAAACTTCTAAGAAGAACCTTCGTGCTTCATCAGCACATGACATGATTTTCTCAGGATCTGAGAATTTGAAACCAGTTGAGATGGCAGAAGTTACTCTTGTCTTTAATAATGAAGATAAAATTCTTGATATTGGTTATTCAGAAGTTTCAATAACAAGACGTTCATACAGAAACCAAGATCATAGTGAATATTTCATTAACAAAAATCTTGTCAGAAGAAAAGATGTTAAAAACCTTTTCTTAGATACTGGTTTAGGAAACACAGATCTTTCAATTATTTCACAAGGTTCTGTTTCAAAAGTTACTGAAGCTAAACCATCAGATCTTAAAGATCTTTTAAATGAAGCGGCAGGTGTTGCAAGATATCAACAACAGAAAGAAGAATCACTAAGAAAATTAGAAAAAGTTACCCAAAATTTTGAAATTTTTTCAGTTAAGCTTGCTGAATTAGAAAAACAAGTTGGGCCTCTTAAAAAAGCTGCTGCAAAAGCAGAAAAAAATATTCACATTAAAGAGCAACTTGGCGCAATTGAACTTTCTTTAA
>JAUXHI010000023.1 GCA_030621645.1 Mycoplasmataceae bacterium | reverse complement strand
TATAACAAAATATTTAAAATAATATATTTAATTATATTGAATGGGATCAGTAAAAATAAAAGTATATTTCTCATATTATGGATTTATTATTATCCTTTCAATGTTCTGCGGTTTTGAAGTGTTGTCATATAAAGTGATAAGTATTGCATTAATTCTAACTGGTCCTTTAGCTTCAATAAACTTAGCTGGAATATTATCTTTGGCTCTTTGAGTTACTGCTTCAAAGTCTGCTCCAATAGCAGAATCAAAAACACCAGTCATTCCTACATCAGTAATGTAAGCTGTAGTTCCATTTAAAATTCTTTCATCAGCAGTTTGTATGTGTGTATGGGTTCCTCAAAAAATTGAAACTTTATCACTTAAGTAATTTGCAAGAATAATTTTTTCAGCTGTAGCTTCAGCATGAAAATCTAACATCGCAACATCATATTCTATTTTGTCTAATAGTTTGTCAGCAAAATAAAATGGGTTAACTACATGTGTACCTGGCATCAGTCCAGCACCAAGCATATTAAATAATAAAAACTTCTTACCATTTTTTTCTATTACTAAATGTCCTCTGCCTGGTTTAAATGCTTTGAAGTTTCCTGGTCTAACAATGTTGTCTACTTCATCAACATATGTTTCAAATTCAGGTCTCTTAAAAGTATGGTTTCCCATTGTGAAGTATTCAACACCAGCCGCCATTAAATCTTCATAATCTTTTTTATCTAATGATTTTCCACCTTCAGAAACATTTTCGCCATTAGCTATTATTAAATCTGGTGAAAGTTGTTCCTTCATTAATGGTAGGTGTTGTTGAATAGCAAGTTTTCCTGCTTGTCCGTAAATATCTCCAATAATTAATATTTTCATAATTTAATTATATAAGAAAAGAAAACTATTAATAGTTTTCTCTTTATAAATTACTTTTTAAATGCTTTATCAAAAATCTCGTTTTTAATTTTTGGGTTCTGTTCTAAGAAACATGAAGCCTCTGCTTTTCCTCTACCAATCTTTTCTTTATTATATGAATATCATGGGCCTGCTTTTTCTATGATTTCTTTTTCAGAGGCTAAATCAATTAGTTCAGCAGTTTTATTAATTCCTGTTTCATAATAAATTTCTGTTTCAATAACTTTATAAGGTGCAGCTAATTTATTTTTAACAACTTTAATTTTTACTTTTTGACCAATCTGACTTCCGCCTTCATTTATTCTTTCTTTAAGTCTTATGTCTAAT
This sequence comes from Mycoplasmataceae bacterium, assembly GCA_030621645.1. Taxonomy (GTDB): domain Bacteria; phylum Bacillota_I; class Bacilli_A; order Mycoplasmatales; family Hepatoplasmataceae; genus JAUXHI01. Next base: position 5,905 of record JAUXHI010000023.1, on the reverse strand, counting down.
CTAATTGATGAAAAGAATTTAAGTGCTCTACCACCAGGTGTAATTTCTGGACTTCCAAAAATGACTCCTATCTTTTCTCTAATTTGATTAATAAATAATAATGTGGTTTTATTTTTTGAAGCAGGTCCAGAAAGTTTTCTTAATGATTTAGACATCAGTCTTGCTTGTGCTCCAATAGTTTGATCTTCCATTGTTCCATTTAGTTCTGCTAATGGAACAAGAGCAGCAACTGAATCAATTACTATAAGATCTACTTTTCCAGAATTAACTAAATGATCTACTATCTCTAATGCCTGTTCTCCTGAATCTGGTTGTGAAATAATTAGTTTCTTTAAATCAACACCAATCTTTTCTGCAAAGGCAATATCTATTGCATGCTCTGCATCAACAAAGGCAGCTATTCCTCCTACTTTTTGAACCTCAGAAATAGCATGTAATGCCATTGTTGTTTTACCAGATGATTCTGGTCCATAAAGTTCCATTATTCTCCCTTTTGGATATCCGCCTATTCCTAAAGCATCATCTAATACTAGTGACCCAGAAGAAAATGATTCATGATTTTTAGCGTCATCAGACATATTCATTATTGTCCCAGTTCCATATTCTTTTTCTAATTGCTTTTTAAGTTCTTTAAATTCTTTTTCGTTCATTTTATTCTCCGGGTATAAATTAGACAAAAAAATAGAGTTTTACAACGTCTCTATTAATTTTTTAAATCCAAATGCTACAGTTTCAATTATTATTTCATTTCTATCTTTTTTGGTAGAAACAAATTTATAAGTTTTTGTTTTATCTTTATAAGTAATTCCTATAAAAGAAGTGCCTGTTGGCATTATGTCCATAGGTTTACTTCCGGCATTACCTGTAAATGATATAGAAATGTCTGCAGGTATCAATTTGTTTACTGCTTCAGACATTTCTTTAGCAACATCACTTCTAACTGTTCCAAATTTAGCATCAATATTTAATATATCTCTTTTAGCTTTATTAGAATAAACTACAACTCCGCCTTTGAAATATTTTGATGCGCCTTCTTGTGAAGTAATTATAGAAGCAAAAGTTCCGCCAGTTACACTTTCTGCTGCTGATAATGTTTTACCTTCAATTTTATTTAAAAATAATTCTAAAAATTCCATATTAGTTAAACAAATCCTTTAAACCTTCTTTTATATAAATGTATCCTGACCCTAATGATACTACTAGTGCTACATATAACGGTGCAACAAATACACTTTGTCATACTGTGTAATCAAAACCATTTACTCCAGCTTCTGGATAAAGTATAAATAAAATTGGAATTGCTATCATCTGAGCAAAAGTTTTAACTTTTGCTCATCAACTTGCAGCAATAACTTTTCCTTGTGAAGAAGCGTTCATTCTGACTCCTTCTACTATAAGGTCTCTTATAATAAATAAGATAACTACTCATGCTGGTATTCTTGACATTACAGCAAACATTATTAAAGTTGTGTTAACTAATAATTTGTCTGCTATTGGATCAAAATATTTACCAAAGTTTGTTATTTGGTTATTCTTTCTTGCTAAATAACCATCAAGTCAATCAGTTGCTGAAGCAACCACAAAAAGCACTAGAACAATTATATTCACATAAGAAACATTAGCATTTGTTCATGAATTATGAAATGCTCATTGTGAAAGATTTGGTTCTGCCATTAAAAGACCAATTGTAGCAAAAGCCATAAAGAATCTTAGAATAACTAATTTATTAGGTAAGTTTAATTTCATAAATATATTTTAACTTTTTCAAGTGACTCAGATGGTTTTGAGTATTTTGATTTTGCTTCAATTAGTGAAACAGCAAAAGAAGCATTTTTTCTTCAATTGACAGGTTTAACACTTTTAAATTCATCCATAACTGGCTTGAATTCTGCTTTTCTATCTTCTGATTTATATAAGTTTTTTAATTCAGTAGATTCAAGAATTAATTTTAAAACAGTTGATGATTTTTCTGTAACATCTCCTAATGAAACCATATGCGGATTTTGTTCAAATTCTCTTTTTTTAGTATCGACAAAATCTAAAAGTTCTTTAAGAAGAGAATAAATCATTAAGTGATTTATTTTTGCTTCTTCTTCAACTATTTTAAGATTTTTTAAAACCTCTTTCTTTTCATTTGTATCTCTTTTATTACCAACAAAAGCAATTATGATTAATCCAATAATCACAACTGCAAATATTGAAATAAATATTATCATCGATGTATCCATATTCTAATTATAAAGAAAAACAACACATTAAATTGTTGTTTTAACATAAATTAGTTATCATAAGCCATGTTCTGTTTAACCAATCATTTATCTACCTGATATAAATATCAGGTTCCAACTAAAGTTCAATTCCTTTTGTTGAACTCCCCTACCAAATTTGGGTTTCTAGCTCGAGGGGTTTACCCGTTCCACCTTGTTATTTCTAACAAGCTCGTTTCTATGGCACTTTAAAACATACACCGTATCAAAGACTTAGGCTTCTGTTGCCGTATTAATATAAATTATTAACCGTAGACTTATTTTTTAATCTACCACGATCACTACAAGCATCGCAGCTTGTGCTAGCATGGACTTTCCTCTAACTACTAATGTAGCCAGCGATTGGTTGATAACTAAAATAATTATACAAAAAAAAGTGATTTCATACTAATTTATAAATGTGGTTAAGAAAATAAAATTTGAAGTAAAAATATCAACACAATTAAATAAATTAATAAAGAAAGGAGTATCGTTCTTTATTAAGTCGCCTACGCCAATTAGAATGATCCCCACCAAAGAAGGATATAAGATGACTTATTCAGAAAAAGCTCTTTGTGACTTCATTGGAATTTATAATAAAAAGTTTGTGATTATCGAAGCGAAAGAAGTAAGTGGAAAGAGATTTGATTTTAAGAGATTAAAGGATCACCAAATAAAACAACTATCTTCCATAAAAAGATTTGGAGGATATGCATTCATATTCTTTGAATTAAAAGAAATAAAGAAAGTTATTTCTGTAAAGATAGATGATTATTTGATTTATATAAATCAAACAACAAAAAAGAGCATTAATATTAATGCTCTATTAGAAATAGGTGAAACCATTGAACTGGAATCAATCGAAACATATTTTAAGACTCAAGTCAATTAATGTTAAGAATGTTTTTAAGATTTTTTAATGTTGCTGATTTCTCTTTTGAATCATTTAAATAAAGCTTCTTAAGTGTTGTATACTCAACAACTTCAAGCTGAAGTTTAGACAAACCTTCAGTTATAGAAAGCAATCTTCCTCAACCGCCATTTTGAATTCACTCCCCTAGTTGTTTCTTAACTACTGGAGTGTTTTTTAGTTTTAATTGGTTAATAAGTCAATTAACTTTTGTTTCCATTGGATCTAAATCTTCTGGTGGGTAATATAGTGCAGCAAGTTTTTCAAACATTGCTGTTAAATCAAATACAATACCTGCCTTAGTATGTTTAACATTTACTAATTTTGACTTTATTAATGAACCTAATAATTCTTCAGTTTCATTTTTAGAAATATCAAGTTTCTTTGAGATTGAATTAACTGTTATTTTTTTTGAATCATCTTTTTCAATAATGTTTAATAATAATAAAGCTTCTTGATCAGCAATTCCTACTGATTTATATTTTGTAGTTAAAAGTTTCTTCTTATCAAGAATTCCATCTTTTAAAAGTTTATTAATGATTTCTTTCATATTCTAATTTCTATTTCTACCACCTAATAACATCAGTAAGTAAAATGTGAACATAACTGCAGAAACAAGGAATGCCATTACATAAGTCATTGCTGCTGAACGAAGTAATTTCTTTGAGTCGTCTATTTCAGATGGATCTACTATATGTAAACCTTCTAATTGTTTTATTGCTTTTCTAGATGCATCAAATTCAACTGGAAGTGTAGCAAATGTGAATAAACCTGTTGCTCCATAAATTGAAAGTCCTGCTATAATAATTCAGCTTGATGCTGCTGCAAATGAAAATATAAACATAGAGAAGAACCCAACCATTAAAACTGCATTACCAACTTTAGCTATTGCTTGAACTGGTTCTACTAAACCATCTCTTATTTTTATCTTAACTTCACCTTTATGTCATTGAATAGCATGACAAGCTTCGTGGGCTGCTATAGTAACTGCTGATAATGATGCAGATCCATATAAAGATGGAGAAAGAGAAATTGTCATTGTTTTAGGATTGAAGTGATCTTGTCCTTCTTTTCCTGAAACAATGCTTACATTATTAATTCCATTTGCTTGTAAAATTTCCATTGCTGTTTGATAACCAGTCTTCTGTGAAGAAACTTGTTTCATAGAAAATTCTAAGTTTTTTTTCTGGAATGCTTTCTGCACACCAATCATTAATATTGAAAGTCCAATTACTCCCAAGAATATTCATAATCACATATTTTTTCTGTCCTTCTTTTTCTCCATAATTATAACAAAAAAAGCTTACGCTCTTTTTTTGTTATAAATCTAACTAATAACTAGTTGAATTTTTCTTTTAATGTAGATGAGATTTTGAATCCCATTGATTTTGAAGCCTTTATCTTCATTGTTTCGCCTGTTCTAGGGTTTCTTCCCATTCTTTCTTCTCTTTCAACAAGTTTGAATGTTCCAAATGCTGGAATAGTAATTTTTCCTTCTTTTTTAACTACTTTAGTGATGTCTTCAAATATTACATTGAAAACTTCTCCTGCTAATTTTTTAGAAATGTCTGCTTTTTTAGCGATTGCTTCTACGATTGCTGCTTTGTTCATAATTAATTAATTGTTCCTTTATTTTTTTATAATTGTTTATATGCTTCTTCAAAATAATTTTTAATAACTTTTGAAGGTTTTTCATTACCATATGTAATATTATATAACATATTTGTTAGGTTTAACACCAATTTATTACTTTTTCCAAAAGAAGTTAATTTTTCAACTGTATGAATTCCTTCTGTTGTAGCGAATGACCCAAGTAGTCTTTTAGTAACTTTATTTGCTTTTCCAATTCTAAAACCAGTTTCAAAGTTTCTTGATTTCTTAGATGTACCTGTTAAAAATAGATCTCCAACTGCTGCTGGCGTAACCAACACATCAGTATTGATATCCAAAGCAATTAAGATTTGTTTCATTTCACTTAAGGCTTTTGAAAAGAACAATGCTCTTGTATTTACCTTATAACCAAGCCCTTCCACTATTCCCATGAATAGTGCCATTGAGTTTTTGATGATTGACACTCATTCTACACCCATGATGTTGTCTGTTGTTTCAATATGAATATATTTTGTTGATAGTATTGGGTTTAGTTTATCTGCTACAGCTTTTTTTCTTGCTGCTAAAACAAATAGTGTTGGTTGTTTCTGCATTAGTTCTAAAGCAAATGAAGGTCCTGATAATTTTAGAACACCTAGATTAAGTTCTTTAGGAACTTTATCTTCTACAACTTCTGTTAATGTTTTGTTCTCAATAAAATCAAACCCTTTTGCAACATTAATAAAATATACTGGTTTTATAAGATTTGGAATAATTGTTTCCTTAATTGATTTAGAAACAAATCTTGATGGCAATGCCAGAATAATTATATCTGCATCATTAAATGCCTTTTTTGGATTAGCTGTTGCTGTAAGTTGTGAATTTAATTTTTTTTTGTAATATTCTGAATTTACATGGTTTTCATTAATATCTTTAATTTCTTTTTTATTTATACCAAACATTAATACTTTATTGTCTGTTTTTTTACTTGAAATCATTCTGTCAGCTAACGCTGTTCCAAATGCTCCTGTTCCTACGACTGTTATGTTCATGTTTATCCTTTTCTAAATGTTATTTTAATTGGTATACCTTCAAGTTGGAAAATATTTCTTAATTGGTTTTCTAAAAACCTTTGATATGAGAAGTGTACTCTATCTGG
>JAUXHI010000035.1 GCA_030621645.1 Mycoplasmataceae bacterium | reverse complement strand
GATATTATATTGAAAGTCAAAATGAACAGGCTAGAATTTATCAAAATGCTAAGGAAATAATAGACAATGTAATCATAGAGATAAAACGTGTTCATAACAAAGGGGTTGATTAAAATGAGTAAATATACTAAGCAAGACTTGAAAGAAGCATATGATAGTGGTTTTAGCAATGGTTACCGTGAAGGGGAAAATGCATCTAGGGAAATATGGTATGGTGAAGGATTCAAACAAGGATTTAATTGTGCTATCAATGATAAATTGAATGGAGGGGTATTTGAAGATGAAGATGAAGATTGTGATTGTGGGTGTTGGTGTGAAAGTAAGGAAGCCATTTGGTGTAATGATGATGATGGGGATGATGATAATATCATGTGAGGTGGTTTAAATGCAAAATAAATTCGGTGCAGTCAAAAAAATTGTAGATGGTATTAAATTTGATAGCACAACTGAAAGTCAATTTTATGAATACTTAAAAGAATTAGGTTTAAAACTATTTGAAGATTTTGAAATGCAAGTAGAATATGAATTAATAAAAAGATTTAAATTCAATGAAAAATCAATAAGACCTACCAAATATTATTCTGACTTTACATTAACTGATGGTACTGTTATAGATGTTAAAGGTCATATAATTACACCAGTATTTAAGTTGAAAAATAAATTGATGAAGTTGGTTTATAATAAAGAAATACTTACTGTTGTTAAAGCCCCCAAATATTACACAAAAGCTACTAATTCTAAATGGGTGTTGATGGAAAACCTAACTAAGATCAGAAGTTGCAAAAATAATAAAGGTGATTTTAATAAAATAGTTTTTAAAAGAACTTTAAAAGAATATTTAGTTGACAGATCTAAATAGAAATGGTATACTTTAAGTATAAATAAGTCCACACACACTTCATACCAAGAATTAAAAGCATTATCATATTGACTGTGTGGGTCTGTATTGATAGTGCTTTTTATTTATAAAGGAGGCGGTCAAAATGGAAAATATGATACAGGAAGTTTTATATTACAATAACCAATGTACAGCTGGTAAGGAGATTATTATTAGAAAAGATGAATATGGAATTATAAATTATTCTATGCTATATGCAAACTATGATGGTGAAATATGGGGAGAAGATTTAACAAAGGATGAACTAAAATATATGTTAATGAGAGCAGGCATTATGTAAGGTGGTGATCTAGATGAATGTATATTTAATAAAAGAAAAAATAACTGGCAGAGTCATAAAATGGGAAGGAACATTAAAATCTTTCCTAGAAATGATAGAAACAGAAAGGTGTTCCCAAGGATGGTATATAGAAGAACAGGAGATTACAGATGGTATGAGAAGAACACTGGCTAACACTAGGCAAAGGGAAACATATTATAAAGGATATAGGGTGCTTTTCTTTGGTGATGAAAAGCCTAAACAGGATGAAGACCCAAATATATATGAATGGGTAGAAGAACCACAGACTATATTGGAGGAAAAAACAAAAGAAATTGTAAATGTACTATTTCTACCTGACGTTCATTGCCCAAATGATTATGTTAAAGGCATAGAAATTGCAAAGAGAATTTATGAAGAAGAAGGGTGTACAGAAGTTGTATTTTTAGGGGATATTGTAGACTTCTATTCTATATCAGAATATGGAAAATCACCAGACTTTATAAGTCAAAAAGAAGAATTAGTAAAAACAAAAGAACATTTAAAGGCTTGGCATGATGCTTTCCCAGTAGCCAAAGTTTGTACTGGTAATCATACTATGAGGATCAAAAGGAAATTTGATAAGGCTGGTCTTAGTACAATATGGATGAATGATTTTAGAAATGTGTTTGGGCTACAAGGTTGGGACTTTAAATTATACCATGAAATTGGTAAGTTTATAGCAACTCATGGGATGGGGCAAAATGTTAAATCAAGAAGTAAAGATTTAAAAAAAAGTGTTATAAGTGGTCATTTGCACAGTAAGTTTGAAGCAAATTATAATGATGGATTATGGGCAATATATGGTGGATGTATGGTGGATATAAACAACATGGCTTTTGAATATGGTAAGTTCTTTAAACTACCTAAACTTGGTTTTGTAGTTATAAAAGATATAGAAAATATACCTGTAATTAAAATGATACCAATAAAATATGTAAGCAATTGTAATTGTGAAAAAATGAGTGAAATGTGGTAAAAAGGAGATGATTGATATGAGAGTTAAATTAACAAAATATTTCAAAGATAAATGTATTGAAAATGGATTAAATGTTGATGAAGAAATATTCGACTATGATAAAATTTATGATGCAGAATATGACGCCACTGGAAAGGATAAATTATTATATAAGGAAGCCAATTTATTTGTAGGCATTGTTGGGAAAGATGGTAAAAAATATCAAATTAATGGTGATAGTTATACAACAATAGAACTTTAGGAGATGATTAGAATGCACAAAATTGAAGCAACTAAGATAGCAAACTTAATTGAAAAACAAATGGAACGTTATATTAAAATGCAAACCATTATGGATGTTCAAGTATACACCATATTAGATAAGAGAGGTTTTGATATTGACTTAATTAGTGGAAGTAATAATAAAGTATTAGTAGTAATTTATAAAAAATAAGGAGATGATTTAAATGATTAAAATAACTGGAGGTATCATCAACAATATAGCAAACTATTTATTTAACAACATGGGGTTGGATAGCGAAACAAAAACAAATTATTTAATAAACCAATTAGGTAAACAAGAGTGGGATAAATATACTAGGGATGAATTAAAAGAAATAGGATTTAGAATGTGGGATGAAGAAAGTGATTTATTGTTGTCAACTCCACTATTATTAAAACTAACTAATGAAGGTTTTGAATTAGATTCAATTAGTTGTGGTAAAACTGAATTTAACAAAGAACTGGACTTATATGATACAAGGCTTGGCGTTACTGCCTATGGAATAATTTTAAAATAATTCAATAGGGGGCGATTAGAATGGTCAAGAAATATGTACTAGATACTAACATTTTACTAAATGACATAGATACAATAGCAAGAATTATAGATGATGGTGATATCCCTGTGATATCATTAATGGTGTTAGAAGAAGTTGATAAATTTAAAAGTAAGAGAAACAATAATGAAGAATTAAAATTTAGAGCTAGAAATATTATAAAATACATAAGAAAAAATGAAGGCAAGATAGAATTTGTGCATAAACT
>JAUXHI010000009.1 GCA_030621645.1 Mycoplasmataceae bacterium | reverse complement strand
CTTTTGAAAACAATATATAATAAGAGTAGCCAAAAGAGAGTAGGATCACTTTTTGGTTAGCACTTTGTGCGGAGACATTACCTTAGGGTTATGTCTCTTTTTATTTATTGCTATAATATATAGATAAAAAAAGAAATAAGGGTTACTTCTTTGTTTGGCAATGACTATTATTACAATAATATTCATTGGAAAATTAATAATTAAGTAATTATATGCAAAATTACAAAGAATTACTTCAAAAAGTGATATTTAACCAATCATTAACTTTTTAAAAGTATTTAGTAAAAATAATAAATAAAATATTCCAGTGTTTATCAAAAATATTTATGAAATAAGAATACCAGTCCTACTGGTCATGGTGGAAACAAGAAGATTACGTTATGGAACATTGTTATTAGTATTAATGTCATTTGCATATGGTAAATGAGTTGACTTACTTATTACCATATGCTGATGAAGTATTGTTTGTAAGTAGAATCCTAGCTACAATATTTATTGTGGTATAATTTTGTGAGGTTATATATATTCAATTTTGTAGTTAATGCAGTTATGGCTGGAGTATATCTTTATCAAGAAAAAATATAGTGGCAATATTTAACATAATGTATATTATAATTAATATTAATTGGATATATAAATTGAATAGAATCATCAATTCATAATAAAGAATTGCCAAAGGAAATGGGAAGGAATTGGGTATAAAGAAAAATATTTAATAAAATGATAAGATCAAAAATTAAATCACAAAAAAATAGATACATGAAAATAAGTAAATATCTTACTATTATATTTACTGTTGTTTTAGGGTTTATAATGTTACAGATAGCTGCACTAGGATTCCTTGCTTATGGAAGTATTATATTTAGAATGTATACGCTCCAATCAAACTTAGCGGTTTTAGTTATATACATATTAATTTGTTTATCATACTTTATTAAACCATTACAAATATTTAGGACAAATAACCGTATAAGGTTTATTTTACTTACATTTATCTCTATCACTATAATGATAGTTGCCTTTGTACTAGGACCATTACAAATAGCTAAAGCCTTTGGAGTGGGTCCTGGTGCTTTTGGTTTCATCCCAGAACCTAATTTTCCAACCGGTATTCCTGAATGAGTAAAAAAAATAATATTTATAAGAAAATATGAAGTTAATATCATGCTTCATTTAATAGCTCCTATGTTTGTTATACTTCATTATTACCAAGATAAAAAATATAGAGTTATTGAGGGTAATGTTAGTGGAATCGAAACATTGTTCACCCCTATATATCTGATATATGCATTTGCTCCTTCAACATACTTAATGTATTACTATGGAGATGGTATAACACCATACTCAATATTAAATCCATCAATGTGACCACAAGGTTGAGTAGTGGTTGGATCATTCATGGGAGTATCAGCATTAATTTATGCTATATCAACAAAAATTGAACTACATATTGCAAGAAAATACGAAGCAGTATTCTTCTGATAATTAAAAGTTCATTAATACTTTTGCTTTCAAAAATATAAGTGTATATTAATATTATATGAATCATCAAGAACAAATTCAAATCTTAAAAAAAAGAAAAAATATTACATTTCTTCTTTTTTTTGCTTCAATAGCTGTTGGGATTGCAACATTCTTTATTTCTAGTAATTTCTTTGATGCGGGATATTCATTAATCAATTGAGTTGCCCAATTTTTTGCAGGATTTATTGTCACGGCTTTAGCTTCAACAGCAGCATTTATGTATAGTAGAAAGGGAACAACTATTTATGATGCAATGGTAGGAGATATCTTACATAATGAAATAGATATTAATCTTAAATATACAGAAAGCGATGGAAAACTACCTATTAAATATATTAACCAATATTTAAATAGAACATCATCTGGTTCCCATAAAAAAATAACAAAACTTGTTGAAGGGAACTATAAAGGAATAAAATTTAAATTTTGTCATTTATATAAATACACTGTATCTCCTAATAGTTATGGACCAATGAACACAACCCCAAGAACTAAAACTACATGATTTAAAGGAATATGATTAGAGATTGATATTAAGAATGCGCCCTCAAGAGATCTTATATTAGTTGAGAAGAGATTTAAAGCACATAAAGTTAGAAATAAGAAAACATCTATTTCTACAGAGTCGATTGAATTTAATAAGAAATTCAATATTAATACAATGAATCAAACAGAAGCTCTTAAAGTGCTTTCTCCAAGATACATGGAAATGATTATGGATGTTGAGAAAATACTTAGAGGGAAGCTTCTATTGGCTTATAACGGAGATAAATTAATTGTTGCTGCCGATACTAGAAGACCTTTATTTAAATATGATAGATTTAAAGGTCCTGAAAAATCAATTCAAGCAACAACAGAACAAATTAATAAAATAATAGAAGTTATTAATCTAGTTAATAGATATAATAAGTTAAGAAAGTAATTTAAGAAATAAACATGAGTAAAAATACAAAAACTATATTAATAGTAATAGGGACTTTATTAATACTTCCAGCTATTTGAGGAGTTATTAAAAGAAACTGATTCAAACAAACAGAAGTTAAAATTAATGAATCAGAATCAGGAATTGATGTAGCTTTAACAAAAAGATATAACACACTAAAAAAACTTGTTGATGCAACTAAAGGTTACATGAAACACGAAAAGACAGTACAAACAGAAATTGTTAAACTAAGACAACCTGCTAAATCAGATTCTCTTATTAATAAAGCGGCATTCGCTGATAAGCTGACTACAGCAGCCGGAAACTTAAATGTAGCAGTTGAAAACTATCCAGAATTAAAAGCTAACACTACTGTTGTTAAACTTCAACAATCTATACAAGAAACTGAAGATAACTTACAAGCAGCAAGAAGAATTTATAATTCAAATGTTAATCTTTATAACAAAGAAGTTGTATCATTCCCATCAAATGTAATTGCTTCAATGATTTTGGCTTCTAAGAAAAAATTCTTTGAAGCCGAAGAGTCAAAAAGAAGAGATGTTGAAACATCATTGGATTATTAATATATCAAAAAAGACCAAGAGGTCTTTTTTTTATTATAAACTTGAAAGTAATGAAACAGATAAACAATTAGCCTTAATTGAATTAAATGCTAATTCATCATTTCAATCTTAAAGCGGTTATTTACTTTAGATGAATCAATAAATTTTTATGTTAAATGGTATTTGTATATACAAAGCGTATGTAAGACTAGATTAAATATTAACAAATTATATAATTTAATTAAGTGAGGAACTAAATATGAAAATTGAAAATAAGCTAATTTTGTTACAGCAAGATAAAACAGATTGAAGAACAGCTCTAAAAATCTCTGCGGAAAAATTACTTAAAGAAAATTATATTGAACAAAGATATATAGATGCATTAATTAACAGTGTTGAAACATTAGGGCCATATATTGTCATTGCTCCTAATCTTGCGATACCACACGCAAGACCTGAAGATGGGGCAATTAAAATGGGCCTTTCTTTAACTACGTTTAAAGAACCTATATTCTTTAAAACAGAGGCTGATAATAGATATTCAGCTAGAGTTTTCATTACAATTTCAGCAATTGATTATAATTCTCACTTGGAAATGTTAAAAAGTTTAGCTTCAAAATTAAGCGAGAAAACAATAGAAAAATTAAGTAAAGCTAAAACAATTGTAGAAATTAAAAATATATTATCATAAGGAGTAAATAATGAAAATACTTTCAGTATGTGGCTTTGGGGTCGGATCATCATTAGTTTTGAAAATGAATTTAGAAAAAGCATTTAAGAATAATGGAATTAATGATGTGGAAATAACTACTTCAGATGTATCTTCAATAGGAGGGAATGTTGCAAATGCAATTTTCACTTCAGAAGAATTAGCAGATCAAGTTAGAAGTTCTGTGAAGGATTTACCTGTTATTGTAATTAATAATTTTGTAAATCATGAAGAAATTGATGAAAAAGTGAAAAATTTCTTAAAAGAAATGGATATTTAAAAAATGGGTGAAAATAACAAAAAAGAATTCACATCTCCGCCTATAGGAGATTCAAAATGAAAAACTTTCAAAAAAAGTAATTTTCTAAAATTTGGGGCACCAATATTTATTTTTTTTACAATAGTTGGTATTGTTTCACTTGAAATTTGAGTAGTACAATCTCCGGCTAATCCAGAAGAGTTTTTTGATGCAATGCTTAGGTTTTTTACTGCTGATATCTTACAGCATGCATCACTATTCTTGGGGATAGTAGCTCTCTGTGGAATGTTATTGCTTAGAAAATCATTTAGTGAAACGTTAAAAGGGACATTTAATACTATTATTGGTGTCACTATCTTAACAATAGGAACTGATTTTCTAATTGGTTCAATTTTAGACTTGAACACAGCAGTAAGAGAAATTCTTGATTTACCAGTAAGTGCTGATGATTCAGGAAATATATTAAGTAAATTTGGAACAACAATAGGAGCATCAATGTTAATAGCATTTAGTGTTAATCTACTTGTTGCCAGATTCACAAAAATTAAACATATTTTTCTAACAGGACATATGTTATTCTGATTCTCATTTATATTTGTGTCAGCAGGGTTAATGGCAGGTTTAAGTGGATTTGGTTTATTGGCCTTTACATCAGTATTCCTATCAATTTATGTAATTGTCAGTCCATGACTTTTAACACCACATGTTAGAAAAGTTACTGGAACTAATGACTTTACACTTGGACATGCAACAGGTATGTTATCTGTAATCTCTGCATATACTGCAAAAACCACAAACAAAATATTCAAATCAGAATCAAAATCAACTGAAACTGTGAATATACCTAAGAAATTTGATTTCTTGAGAGAAACATCAATTGTTTCAGCAATCGTAGTATTTGTTATGTATGTAATCATAGGTTATATTGGTCTTGCTCAAAATGTATCAGTTGTGCCTGATACATCATCTGTGTTTGTGTGAGCATTCATAAAAGGTGTTTCATTTGGAGCCGGAATAGCAGTTATGATGTATGGTGTTAGACTAATGCTTGGTGCACTAGTTCCTGCATTCCAAGGTATTGCTGAAAAATTAGTGCCTAATGCAATACCGGCATTAGATGCACCAGTTATATTCCCATATGCACCTAATGCAGTAATAATCTCATTTATTAATGGGTTTATTTGATCAACAATTTTATTAATAATTTTAGTATTCTCAGGATTCACATCAACATTAGGAATTGTTCTACTTCCACTAACAGTTACATGTTTCTTTGAAATAGGTACTGCAGGAGTTATCGCTAATGCATATGATGGTAAAAGAGGGACAATAATCGGGACATCAGTTGCTTCAATTGTCATGATGTTCTTATTGGCAGGATCAGTAGCGGTATTATCAAATGTGGAAGGATGATTAACAATATTTGGCGGTAATGATTTCTCATTATGAGGAATGATAGCATATGGATTTGGAGTAATGTTTTAATAAATGAAATATAAAATAATAGAGTATAGAAATATAATAAATAAATTACTTGATGAAATAGTTGAAGATGAAATGGAAAACATTGAATTAGCAGCCAAAAAACTAGTTAATACAATAAAAAAAGAAAAAACAATATGAGTATTTGGCGCTTCACATGCCGGAATAGTCTCTGAAGAATTATTCTATAGAGCTGGAGGAATTGCAATAATTAATCCAATTTTTGATAGAAGAGTGATGCTTGATAGAAGACCAATTACTGATACAACTGTATCAGAAACAACACAGGAAATAGGAAAAAATATATTTGATGATTCTAACATCAAAGAAGGCGACACAATTATTTTACATTCTGTTTCTGGTAGAAATCCTATAACTATTGAAATGGCTATAGAGGCTAAAAAGAAAAAAGTATGTGTAATTGCAATAACTAATGTATGTTACTCAAAAACAGTTAACAGTAGACATGAGGACAATAAAAATCTCTATGAATATGCAGATGTAGTAATTGACAACCATGGAGAAAAAGGAGATGCATCAATTTCTTTTGATGGACTTGCACAAAAAGCATCTCCCACTTCAACGGTAACTGGTATATTTATAGGAAATTCAATTGTTATAAGAACAATAGAATTATTAATTGAAAAAGGAATAGAACCTCCAATTCTTTATAGTGCAAATGTTGATGGAGGTATTGAAAAAAATAAAGAGTTATTCAAAAAATGAAAAAACAATATTTTTTATATGTAATTGTATAATAAAAATATGAAAACAGCTAAGGAATTAGAAAACTATATTTTTAATCAAATAAAATCAAAAAAGTGAAAAATCAATAAGGTAATTCCAACAGAAGAATCTTTTATAAAACAATTTAATTTGTCAAAAATGACAATTAGAAAAGCAATTTCATTACTGAAAGAAAAAGAAATTGTTTATACAATACGTGGGAAGGGAACTTTTGTCTCTCCTTTCTATGAAAATTCAAGATTTATTTCTCTCAAAAAAATTCTTAAGGCAACTAAAGTAATATCACATAGAGGCGATATCGAAAAATCAAAAATTATTCAGGAATATATTTTAAAAAACAAATATAAATATCTTTCTGATAAGGAAATATGTGTTATTAGAAAATATTATATTGAAGATGAAGTAGTTGCATTCTCTACAAATTGAATAAACATTTCAACAAATTTATTCAAAAAATATGATTTAAAAAATGTCGATAATAACATATTCGACATTCATAACTTTGATAAAGTTGTAACAATTAACTATATGAAACCATCTACCAAATATGAAAGAAATATTTTAAATATTAATTTAAAATATTTACCAATTGGTGTTTCATATTACTTAACTTCTGATAGAAAAGTTTTGATGACAAGAATATATGTTGTTCTACCTAAGTACTTTAAAGTAGTAAGTATAAATTCAAGAAATTAATTTAGTGAAGATGGGTAGCGAAAGTCATACATCCTTTTGTTTCTTGAATAATACATTTTTTTGATAAAGTATATGAAATGTTAATTATATAAATTAGAGATAAGTTGAATTTATAGTGCTAACTTTATAAATTCATTTTAAATTGTGTGAGATTATAATGAGTAAAGAATTAGATAAACAAATAGTTCAAGTCGAGAAGATATTAAAAAACAAATATAATTTCACTGTTGTTATATAGTTCTTGAATTATTATTCTTGAAGTGTATGAACAACACAATAAAAGTAAATACTTTTATAACATAGGAGAAAAATGTTAACAAATAATAAACTAGTTTTTAAGTCAACTAGTACAACACCCCTTTCAATATTTAAAGATATTGAAAGTAAAGTTATTTCACAAAATAACAAAATAAGGAAAGGGGCGATTGTTGAGGCTTTAAGAACTAGAGAAAAACAAATATCTACTGCATTACAAGATGGAGTAGCAATTCCTCATGGGGAAATTGAAGGTTTAAAAAAACCAATGGTAGTGGTAGTGAAAACTAACGCTAATGTAAAATGAAAAACATTAGATAATTCTAAGGTAAGAATTGCAATAGCAATTTTGGTTCCAGTAGATTCATCTAAAATGCATTTTGATATTTTAACAAAACTATCAAAAAAATTAATAGATAAGGATTTTATTAAGCAAATTAAAACAGGTTCAATAGTAAAAACTGTTGAATTAATTAATGGCCTTGCTAAAATTAAGAAAAATCAAAAATCTGAGACTAACCCTCTTAAACAAGGAAGATATGATGTAGTTGGAGTTACAGCTTGTGTAACGGGCATTGCTCATACATATATGTCTGCTGAAACAATTGAAAAAGAAGCAGATGCACTTGATCTTTCATATAAAATTGAAACTCAAGGCAGAACAACTCAAAATCAATTAACAGTAGAAGAAATTAAAGGAGCTAAGTATGTAATTATTGCAGCGGATATTGATATTGATATGTCAAGATTTGCTGGTGTAAAAGTTTTTAGGACTACTACAAAAGGAGCAATAAAAAATCCTAATGCATTATTTGATTTAGATAAATCAATTCTTGTTAAATCAAAAGTAAAAGCAATTTCAAATAAAATAATTGAACGTTCAGAAAAAGAAATAACTTTTGATAACTTCTGAGGTAGAGCGTATAAGTCATTGATGACTGGCGTATCACACATGCTACCATTTGTAGTATTTGGTGGAATTATGATTGCAATGTCATTCTTAATTGATGTTGCTAATGCTGGTGCTCCTAATTATGGATCAGCAAACCCAGTGGCTGAATGATTCAATGAAATGGGTGGAATAGGTATGAGATTAATGATTCCTATCCTTGCGGCCTACATATCATTCAATATGATTGGTAAACAAGGATTGTTACCAGGATTCATAATTGGTATGATAGCTGCTGGTAGTGGTCCAGCTTGAATAGAAATATTTGGAGCTGCAGCTCCAACTTGAGCTGGAGAAGCAGGAAGTCAAATTGCTTCATCTGGTTTCATTGGTGCAATTGCTGGTGCACTATTAGGTGTGGCAATATACATAGGAGTTATGATAACAATTGATAAGGTTATTTCAGACAAATTAAGAGGCATTAAACAAATTCTTCTTTACCCATTATTTGGCACGTTCTTTGCAGCAGGAATATTCTGATTTGTGAATATTCCGCTTACATATTTATTCTGAGGACTATTTGCAGGTCTTGAAGGAATGAGAAGCATCAACGCATTATGATTGTTAGGATTAGTGCTTGGTGGAATGATGGCTATTGATATGGGAGGTCCTATAAACAAAACTGCTTATATATTTGGTACAGTAATGTTGGGAACAACAACATATTCAGTAGAAATGGCAGCAGTTATGGCTGGCGGTATGGTACCTCCTCTTGCAATTGCTATGGCAACAATGTTTGGTAGAAAAAAACTATGAGATGAATCTGACATTTCAGGTGGATATAATAACTGAGTAATGGGGGCGTCATTTATCACTGAAGGAGCAATACCATTTGCAGCAAAACATCCCAAAGCAATAATGCCCTCAATTATTACTGGTTCAGCATTAGCTGGTGCTTTAGTTGCTGCTTTCCAAATTGGATTGGCAGCACCTCATGGAGGAATATTTACAATGGCACTAGTTAGATCAGATTTATTTAGCAATGCTTCAATTGGTGTAGAAATGTTTGTAGCGATTTTGCTGTACTTAGGTTCAATATTTGTAGGTTCAGCATTAGCTGCAGCAATGATTGTGTTCTTAAGAAATAAACAAGTTAATGCAGAGGTACAATAATATGATTTACACTTTTACACCTAATCCTTCATTGGATTATGTAATAACCACAAACACTAATTCTTTGCACACATTAACTAGAATGACAAAAGAGAGTTTTAATCTTGTTCCAGGAGGAAAAGGATTGAATGTAACTCAAATGTTATCTAATTTAAAGGTTTCTTCAACGGCTATAATGCCGCTTAAAAATGGTATTGGTGATTTCATGGATGACGTTCTTAGAAAAAACAATATCAAAATTCATAAATTAGATGCTCCAGAAGAAGTGAGGATTAATGTAAAGATTAACACATTAACTAAACAATATGAATTAAATGGACCAGCATTCCCTTTAATTAAAGAGGCGAGAGATACAATTTTAACAATTGTATCATCACTAGAAAAAGGTGATATATTCGTAATATCTGGCACTATTCATAAAAGTGATGAAAAATTCATTTTAAGAATCATCAGTAGAATAAAAGAAAGAAAAGCAGACTTTGTATTAGATACTGCTTCAATGGATTTATTTAAAACTGCATTAAGTTATGAACCACTCTTGATTAAACCAAATCTTGTAGAGTTATCACAATTCTTTAACTTTAGAAAAACAGTGACTAAGAAACAAATTATTCATTCATTAGTAACATTGAATTCTTTAGGAGCAAAAAATGTTTCAATAACATTAGGGGGAAAGGGATCATATAACTTATTAAACGGAAAGATATATTTTATTGAACCAATTAAAATTCAACCAATATCAGCCGTTGCATCAGGAGATGCATTTGTAGCTGGATTTTTAAAAGGTTATGTTGATAATCCAGATGACTTAATTAACATTCTAAAGAATGCAACAGCATCTGCAACAGCAACAGTTTTATCTTTTTCAGTAGGTACAAAGAGATTCTTTGATATTTTTAAACCAAAAGTTAAAATATCAGAAGTCACTAATACCAATTAATTTTAAAAAAGACCGTGAGGTCTTTTTTTGTTTTATTACATAATGAATAGATACTAATCTTAAATATATAGAATGTGATGGAAAACTATCTTTTAAATATAATTAACCAATATTTAAATAGATTATCATCTGGCACTCATAATCAAATAACAAAACTTGTTGAAGGAAACTATAAAAGGAACAGAATTTAAATTTTGTCATTTATATAATTACATTGAATCTAATATATAGTTATGGACCAATAAACATAACCTCAAGAACCAAAACTACATGATTTAGAGGAATATGATTAGAACTTGATATCAAAAATGTACCTTTAAGAGATCTTATTTTAGTTTCATATATCAAAGAGTTAGCACAAGTTTCAAAGAATAGAGAACCATTTATTTGACCAGCAAAATATAAATTCTTTAATTTTTTAAGTTCTAGAGTTTGTTGTAATTGTGAGTAAAGAATTAGATATGAGTAAAGAATTAGATAAACAAATAGCTCAAAGTTAAAAGCTTTTAACTGCCAAAGAAAAAAGAACTTATTAAAGAAGTAAGTTCTATTAAACCTAAAACAAAAACTAAAAAAGGAAAACAAACGGAAATTGCAATATCAGTAAATAATGTACACAAATCATTTGGTGATGTTAAAGTCCTTAAAGGTGTCTCTTTTGATCTTAAGAAAAAGGAAACATTAGCAATCATTGGGGCCAATGGTGCTGGTAAAACAGCTCTAATGGAAAATATAGCTAAATTACAAAAACCTGAACAGGGAACAATTAAATATCTTTTTGATAAATTAAATGAAGATGGAACATACAGAGAAGAAATTGGTTTCCAATTTCAAGATTCTAATCTCCCAAAGAGAATTAAAGTAAAATTACTTATTAAATTATTTGGTGAATTATATGAAGAGCGTGTTTCTAAAGCTCAAGTTATTGAGATGATAGAAGTATTTGGAGTTCAAGAGTTTATTAATAAACCTTCTAGCAAATTATCTGGAGGACAGAGACAAAGATTAAATTTATTGTTAGCTGTTCTTCACCAACCAAAGATAATGATTCTTGATGAATTCATTACAGGACTTGATATTACATCAGTTGTAAGAATAATTGACTATATTCAAGCAATGAAAAAGAAAAATAATTCATCAATGATCATCATTACACACCAACCTGAAGAAATTCATGAATTAGCTGATAGAGTTTTAGTTCTTAAAAATGGTGAGTTTGTGAGTGAATGAACAAAACCACAAATTATAAAAAAATATAAAACTTATAGTAAGTTCATGAGGGAGGTAATATAATGGCAAATATAAAAACACAAAGTAGAAAATTCAGAATGATATCTTGACCTTTACTTAAATATTTATTAAAGCAAAACATATTTAAGAATTTATTTCTTTCAATCTTCCTATTAGTAATAATGCTTGGCGGACTTCTAATGGTAACGATTATAATAACACCAGGTATTCAATTTAATCTTACTATTGTTGGGTTAACATTAATACCAACTACAACATTTTTATTCAGTGTTGTTCCTTTAATGGTTTTTGAGATGAGACAGACTTCTTTAATTAAAAGATTTGGTGTTTCAAAATTATCATTATTCCAATTCTATATGACAATGATTATCACACCTATATTAATAGGTAGTGTTATATTCGGAGCCTCAATGGGTCTTGGAATATTACTTGGTGGAATAATACAAAAAACTTTAATGGAAAGTCCATCAAACAAAATACTAGTTGCTTACAGCAACATGTATTCAATATGATTCTTTATATTAAATTCATTCCTATTTATAGTTATGGTATCTCTTGTATGTATAATAATTGGATCTACTGTTACTTCTAATGGAATGCAACAATTTATTTCTTTTGCATTTCTACTCTTCGTCCCAATGTTGGGCGGGGCTATGTTTGCAATTAGTTTTATTCTTGGAATATCAGATTGGCTTGCTTACTTCATTCCAATTTCAGGTGTAATCTATGGAATTGGCATTTCATTAGCAAACACTAGTGGAATGTTAAATGAAATAATGTCATTATCAATATCATCGATAACAATTATTGCATCAATTCTTCTGATTTGAAGATTTGCAAACTTTAGGGGGATAAGATAATGAAAAAACTTTTTAATAAATATTTAGTAGCAGGAGTAATGCTTGCTTCAATAGCAACACCAGTTGGTGTCACTGTAATGAATAATATCCCTTTTCAAAATATTAATGATTTAACTCCAGAAGAAACATATCGTTCACAAACAAATTTTGAGCACCTTGATAGACTTACACAGAAATATACAATTCCAGCTCGAGATTGAGAGTATGATGAAAATACAAGTCATGAGGTTTCAGAAAATATCGAAGTTAAATATGTATTTGATTACTATAAACAAACAACAGTAATTGATGCTACACTTTTTGATTTTTCAGTAATCGAAGATACTCTTAATATAGGTTCAGAGAAAGATTATAAAGCTTGAGAAGAAAATCTTACTAAAGAGTTTACTAATGTACAGGCATTTAATTATAAATATTTTTTAGGCATCTATGATCCTCTCCCTAGTTATGTATTGCCTGGCGTAATTCTTGGAAATATAGAAGAATCAAAATCCTCTTTTTTCCAAATGACCAATTTTAATTTAAAATTTGAAGATGGTTTTATCATTAATGATAAAGATGGAAAAAATTTAGTTAATTGAGATTTTAACTATTCAGTTACTGCATCTAAAAAAAGTTACGTTTAGAAACTAATATATTCTTTATTAGGCAATATGGTAATATAAATGCAAAGACTAATCTTAAATTACCTTCAAAATCAGATGTTTCATTAAGCCGTTCAATTTTTTCTTCAATTTTTTCTGAAGATGAAGATGGCAAAGAGATAATTGAACTAAAAGAACTATATATTGACTTTGCATTTAGTAATGGTAATTTTTTTAAATCATCTATATTGATTTGATCGATTGCATTAATAGCCCCATTTGCATTTGTGGGTCTATTTGTACTTAAACTATATAGAGCAGAGAAAAAAGGATAACACTAATTAAAATAAACAACCTTTGTTGTTTATTTTTTATTTAAGAGATATAATTAATACAAGAAAAGATGATTATGAATCAACACGATATTAAAAACATTCAAAGACTAAATAAATTACTCTTAGAATATGTAGCAACTAAATATACTGAATATGAATTTGAAGAACTAAAAGAGAAGTTAGATACTTCTTCTGTTTCAGATGTTTCATTAACACTTGAACTTAAACTACCTACTAATAATCCTAAATTAAGATTAGCTATAGTTATTGATAATATCATTTATACTGCTAGAGATCTATTCTTAAAGGATTTAGATGAAGATGATAAGTTTAAGCTTACAAATATATACTTCATCTTATTAGACATCTTTCTTTTTCTTGAAGAAAAGAATGAACAACATGAAGAGTTAGTTAATAAATTAAGAGATAAGGTTAAGGAGATAGAGTAATATGAATAAAGCAGATTTAATAGAAAATAAATTAAGAGATTTTAATTTTAATCATAAAAATAAAAATTCACAAACACAAAAGTCTGGAGAAATAACTGAAGGATATACTGAAAAAGTAATAAGTGAAATTTATGATAATTCAGCAATAATATTTAAATGTGGAAGCCAACAACATCCAGACTTCTTGTTATTAAGTAAGAAAACATACAATTTATTTTCAGATGATATAAAACAAAAGATTGCTAAAAAAATAAAAGAAAAAGTTTCGCCAAAAGCCTTGATATATACTTGAGCAATCAAAACAAACAATCAAAACCTGATTGTAAAAATAGAATGTAAGTCTTCTAAAAAAGGAAAGGTCTATGTGCTGAATGATAGCTTTCCTCATCCAATGGATGATGGACACAATACAATATATGTTATGTTTGATTTTAATCTCAAACAAACATATATCAATACATCAAATGAACTAGCTAAAATTCATAGTTATGAAAATCAAATAAATATTATTGAGTCATATAAAGAAACAAGAAAAATATTAGATGATGCCCAAAAAGAATTAAATAAACTTTGACCAAAAGGAAAAGTTTCAACAAAAATAAGACCAACATACAGTATGAAGGATACATATTGTCATTTTACAAATACAGCTGCTGTTAGTAACTTATTAAAAAAGCAGAATTAATTTAATTCTGCTTTTTAATTGCTTCAATAATTTCTTTTACCATTTTAGGAGGTACGGCATTTCCTATTTGTTTAATTTGTTGGTTAACTGTTCCTAAAAATTTATGTGATTTTGGAAATCCTTGAATTTGTTGTAATTCTTTTATATTTAATGTTCTTATATATGAAGTTTCCCCTTGCTTCATCACTACGAATGCTCTTGGTTGGAATGAATAAGCAGTAATAACTGTTTTTGCAGGTTTATTTACATTAACTACATAAACGTGTGTAGGTGATTTTCTCACATCAAATGATATTTCTTTATCTTTCATTTTTAAAAGTAGATATGGGTGTGGGGCACCAGTTACTTTTTGTTTTGTCTTTGATTCTTTTTGGTTAATTGAATTATCTAAAAATTTATATTCATTTAAATTAATTTTTATTGAATTTTCTAAATCAAATTTAATTATTTTCTTTAAATCATTTTTTTCATTTGTTGGTTCTGGAAATTTAAAGTGTTTAACACCTAAATCTTTTCTTGACCCAATAAAGAATATTCTTCTTCTTGCTTGAGGAACACCATATTCGCTTGTATTAACTAATGTTGGAGCATTCATGTTATATCCAATTTTTCTAAATGATTTTACTATAACATCAGAATATGGTTTTCCATCAAGGCCTTTTCTTTCTAATAAACCTTTTACATTTTCTCCAATTACTCATCTAGGTTTAATTATTTTAGTAACTCTTACAAATTCTCAAAAAAGTTTATTCCTTTCATCATTAGGATCTTTTTTCCCGCCATGTGAGAACCCTTGGCAAGGGAAGCCAGCAAATATAATATCTATCTTTCCAGCATATTTTTTTAACTCCTCATCAGTAGTTTTAGTTATATCTCCATTGACATCTTTTCCTATTAGAACACAATCCTTAAAATTTTTCAAATGTGTATTAGTGGCATCTTTTTGAAATTCTGAAAAGGCAACAACATCAACTCCTGCCATCTCAAAACCAATGGTATCTCCACCAGCTCCAGAGAATAAACTTATAGCTTTTAATTTTCTTTTACTCATGAACCTATTATACAATAATACATTTCCAAATGCAAGAAGCAGAATGTTGAAATATAGAATAATAGTATAATTTAGATAGAAAACTTTAATTAAAAAAATGACAGAAAATCAAATAAATAAAAAAATACTAAATAAAGCAAAAGAAACAGATAAAGTTAAAATAACTAGGTTACAAAAAGGGACAGTTGATTTACCAGAAATTATTATTTCATATACTGAATTATTACTAAATAATTATAACGGTAGAATAAATGATTATAGAGATTTGGTAAATAGTAAGCATTGAGATTCAAATGAAATCCAAACAAAAATACAGGAAAAAATTTATTCTTTTTCAAAAAACAAGGAAGACAGAATGAATGATTTAGTAGAAAATGGAATACAAGAAAATTTGGTTATTGATCTTTCGGGAAGAATAATTTCTGGAAACCATAGATTTACATTAGTCAAGGAAATCTATAAAAGAGACAACCATATAGGTAAAAATCTTAGAGAACTTAAAGTGTCAGTTATTATGAAAGTGCTTTCAAAGAAAGAGGCAATTGCTGAGGAAGGAGCAACTAATCATGCTTCAAATTGAAAACAGGAATATGATACTTTAAATAGGTTTATTTCTGCATATGAATATTATTTAGAAAATAAAAAAATTGTTAGAGAGAAGGATTTAAAGGAAATAAAGGGATTATCTTCAGATGAAATACAAGTATATATAGAAATAGTTGAATTATATTACAAATTTTTACGTTACATTGGTTCGCCAGAAAGAACAGAATTTCATAGATCAAAAGCAACTTATTATCTATTGATGGAATTGAAATCTGCTTTGAAATCTTCAAAGTTAGAAAAAACAAAAATTGATCTTACAAAAATTGCTTTTGAGCTGCTACTAAGCACAAACACATCTCAAAATGATTTAATAAAATTATTTAAAGAAGTGAGATTAAGTTTGGATAAATCTTTTAATGATTCATCAGAATACATATTAAATGAATTACAAAAGGGTGTTTTCAATAAAATTTCAAATAAAGTTAAAAAGGAAATTTCAGCCAATGGCTTCATTCCAATTCCTTTATTAAAAGAAATAAAATTAAAAAACAAAAAACAAAAATGACTAATTACAAATACTATTGAGCGGGCAAAAGAAGAGAGATTAAAATATACAAATTCTTCAATGATTGTCACTGAGGAATTCACCATTTTAAAACGTCAAACAATTAATATTCTAAGAAAATACAAAAAGAATTTTGGAAAAATGTCTTCAGACCAAATGGATGAAATTGATAGAGATTCAAAAGAAATAATTAAAGAATTATATGAAGGAGTTGTTAAGCGTTAATGATAGTAAAAAAAGAAAATTTTTCATCAATTAATGGAGTTAAATCCTTTTTGTTAGAAATTGATAAAAACACATATGAAAAAATTTCTCATCTTGAATCTGATGGTCTGTTTAAGTATCCAGAAGATTTAAATTCATCTGAAAGAACAGGTGGTCTTAATCCAAAACAATCAATCATTATTAGTTTTGAAAATCTTTCTGATTTTATCAAGAAAACAAGAGAATTCATTAATAAAAGTGACTTTAATACTTTGGATGATATTTTACAGAAATATGAAAAGGAAATTCTAAGATTAGGAGAAAATATAAAAAGAGCAACAGTTTTTAAAGATTTCATTTCATCAAATAAACTTGATGCACTTAATAAATCTGATGTTTGTATATTATATGACAAGTTAGAAAATGATTTTGCTTTAACAAATGATTTTATATTGAATATTATTTCAAAATTAAAATTTACTATAGACAAATATATAAACGAAGATAGAATGCCATGACCCCAACAAATTATTTCTACATTATTTAATATTATTATAGAAAATAGTTGTAATTTTTCAGATCCAGGAGCAGGAAAAACGCAGGTTTCAATAATGACTTTTCTATATTTTAAAGAAAAGGAGTTAAGTGAAGATGAAGAAAGGCCATTGAAGCTATTAGTTGTATCTCCAAAGTCTGCATTCAAAGCATGGAAAGATGATATAAAAGCAATTTTAAAACCAATATACTATCCACAAAATAATCAATTGTTTGTTTTTACATCTGATTCAAATTCAACTCATCAAAAAACTGATGAAATTGAAATAGCAGACCCTAGTGTAATACTAACTAATTTTGCTCAACTTGGCAGACTCTTAAAAAGGCCACAAGTTATCAAAGGATATAATCTTTTTGTAGTTCTTGATGAGGCACACAGAGTAAAGTTGTTAAAAAATGAGGACAAAAAACAAAGGAAAACTCAACGTAATTTATTTGACAAAATAAACATAGAACATTCATATAGAACTATTTTAACAGGAACCCCTGCCCCAAATGGACCTGAATCAATAAGATCAATTATTCAAGCTGCATGACCATCAGGTTTACCAAATTTTAAAGCAGAAGATTTTATAAGAATTACATCCAATATTTCTGACAAAACCAATTATAATGAAGTCTCGGGTTATAATAAAATAGCCAAAAAGGAAATTGCTATCTTAAATAATAAGATAGGTCCCTTATTTACGAAAATAAGAAAGGACAAGATGAAGATTCCTCCAGCCTTAATTGATTCAATGGATAGTATTTCTCCAACACAATCACAAATTAAAAATGAACAACTTCTATTAAATCTTACAAAACCTGAATTTTTATATGAAAATAACATTGATGCTGAACCACTTGTCCCACTTTATACAATTATAAGAATGAGACAAAATTCTTCTCATCCAAATATTTTGAATTTTAGCAGTCCTTCAATTCAGGATGATTTAAGTATTGAAAAAGATATAAGTGATAATGATATAGAAACAAACTATACTGAAGATACTTTAAAAAAATTAATTAAATCATTTAAAACAGAGAAAAGCAAGAAAGATCTTGAAATATTTGAAAAGTATTTATCAGAAAATTGAAATTTTGATATTGATGAAATTCCTAGAATAAATAAGTTACTTGAAATAGTAAAATTAGCCTTATCTAAAGACAAAAAAATAATAATTTGATCATATTTTACAAAAACAATAAATTTAATTCAAAAAGTTCTTTGCAAAGAACAAATACCTTCTGTGATTATGTATGGTATGACCCCAATTAATGAAAGAGAACAAATTATTGATAATTTTAATGATAAAAATTATATGAGAGAAATGGTGCTGATTGCCAATCCAATGGCTGTTGGTGAATCAATCTCACTTCATAAAGGCGTTACTGAAGCCGTGTTCTATGAAAAAGATTTTAATACAGGATTATTTATGCAAGCCAAAGATAGAATTCATAGACTTGGTGTTGAGGATATTGTTAAAATTACTGAATTGAGTATTGGCGAATTAAAAATAGATCAACAGATAAATCAAAATATAAAAAGAAAACTTGAATTTCAAACAAAAGTTCTTTCTGAATCCAACAATGATCTTGAAAGTATATTAATAGAGCCTCCTAACGAAATAAATAATAAGACAATTCTAAATAATATCTTAAAAATTGAAAATGAAAACTTCGCTTTTGAGGAAGAGCTAGGAATAGATTTTATTGAAGATATTTATAATGACAAATAATTTGACATGAATTATTAATGATATATTAATTGTATTCACGTTAAAATTAAAGTACTATGAAACAACTAAAAGTTGTTGAACTATTCTCTGGAATAGGTTCACAAGCTAAGGCATTAAAAAATATTGGGTTAGATCATAAAATAGAAGGTATAAGTGATTGAGACATTTATGCTCTGATTACATATGCAGTAGTACATTAT
>JAUXHI010000024.1 GCA_030621645.1 Mycoplasmataceae bacterium | reverse complement strand
AAGAAAAGAACCCGTTAGGGTTCTTTTGTCTAAAAGATTTAGGTTAGTTTCCTAACCCTCATCAATAATATTTATATATAAATATTATGCTGTTGTTTATTCTGATGCCGATACAATATTTAATTCAATAACAAGAGAATTTCATGTTACTTCAGCTTGCACACTTGATAAGATACCAACACATATATTGGCACACCCTAAGAAAGAGATGAACCAAGGTTTGTTATTGTAATGTCTGACAATTCATGGAATCCATCAGACGTTGTATCTCATTTTAATTCTTTATAAATTGCATCTTTAGTTTTGTTAGCTGTGAAAGTAATTGATTGTGTAATTATTTCATTATACCAATATAACTTTTAACGGCATCAATTTGTGTATGTCTAATTGGTTGATTAGAGAGCCGCTAATATAATTAAGATTGTAAGACCAATTGTTACAACGCCTGTAATAGCTCCGCCAAGAACTAAACCTTTATTGTTGTGTATAAAATCTTTTAATAATTTCATATTATGCTCTCACTTTCTCTGAAACTTTATGCGACTTCATGTATTCCATTAATCTAACATTAACAATAATACTAGGTATTATGAATAATGTTGGGAACATAATTCAGTAATACACAGTTCCTGTATATGCAGATTCAGCTAATATAGATGAGTCCCCCCCTGCAAAGTGTCTGTATAGTCCTGGGTTTCATGAACCATTTTGTATGTATTGAACAACTCAGTTGTCAAATCCATACACGATGAATGTGAACGCAAAGATTAATCCAAGTGTTCTAACAAATGTTTCTTTACCTTCAACATAATTTTCATCTTTGCCTTTCTTCATAAATATGTTAGCAATTCCTGCTAGCATGAAGATTATGATTGCTGACTGAGCAACAATTAGTAATGAAGCTTGTCAGTTATTGTTTGCTCCAAAAAATCATGATTTACCAAGGAATGGGTCCACAGCTATATCGATAAATCCTTGGATTGTTCCATTTAACGTAGGCAGTATTCCAGCTGCAACTCCTTCAGGCATAGCATTTAATACACTAACCAAATCTGTATATGACATGTCTTTAGTAATCATTCCAGCTAAATCAGCTGATATTTTTGATAAACCAGAGTGAATTTCATTAAATAAAATTTCTTGAACTGTATGTGTTCCATCAAAATCAACGTGTCTCATTAATTCATAAATTCCATACATTCCTTCAGGAGTTCCTTTACCTTCTTGTAAAGATAGAAGTTGTTCCATAGTTAAAGCTTTTGAACCAGGTCATGTGTTAAATGCTCTAGATAAATCTAAACCAAATGCTCCTAATCCCATGATAGATGACATATAAATTAAGAATGATCCTGTTACACCAAATCCTAATGAGTTTCTAACTCATGCATATGTTCTACCTTGCACATTTATTTTACCTGTTCCTCAGGCGAATGCTACTATAAATGCTAAAGCAACTATAGCAAATGTTGTTGATATCGCTACATTAAATAATCACGGTTTTGTGATAAATTCTGTTGCGTCAGTAACGACTTGTTTAAAGAATGTTCCCATTCTGACTAATTGGCATGCCATGGGAAGCATTACTGCCAATACAATCATTAATGCAAATATATTAATTGCTTGAATTTGTGTCTCAATCCCCTTTGTAGATTTATTGTTTCTTGAAAAAACAACTCAAACTACCCCAAGAACTGCTACACCAATTGAAAGTCCAATTAATATTCATCCAAATCAATCTACAGTACCTAAAAATGTAGCACCAAAAGAATGATTTGTGAAATCTCCTAGTCCACCAAAAATTAACAACATAATTGATGCACCAAATATTAATAAGTAAGATCTATTTAACTTCTTGTTTACATTATCAATAACCTTATCGTTTTTGATAACAGCTACAAATGAAGACCAAATAGTTTTAACTTGTTCCATAGTGTTTTCTTTCCCTTTTTTCTATTTTGATATAAAAAAAAGTTGCCAATTTAATGGCCTCCTTTATTATATCATTATCTCTTTCCCTAAAAAACAAGAGAAAGAACAATCTATCTTCAAATTATTTTAAAATGTTCCTCCTGATCCGACAATTATCATAGCAACCCCAAATATTCCTATTATTAAACCAAATCAAAATATAAAAGTTGCTTTATATCTAAATCATATTCATAATGGGTGAAAACCACCATATTCATTAGACTTTGCTTCATTGTCGGCTTTATAATCTTTAATTGAGTATGCTCAATAAAGAAAACCTAACGCCGGAACTAATGCTACAGAACCTGATATTACAAATGCTAAATCCATTTTACTTATCTAATTTTCTTTGATTTTCATCATAAACTGACATGACAAAATCTAATCTTTTAGAAGACTCCTTAATTAACTTTAATTCTCTAGTTACATATAGAGATGTTCTATAACCACTTATTTCTTTTTCTTTACAAACAATATTTTGCTCTTTTATTTTATTTATATATTCTTTAGTAGCAAAAATTTGTTTTTTAGTTTCGGGATCACTCATTTCCCTGGTTAATCTATTTTTTCTTACTCCTGCCCCAATTGCTATCATCCCTATTATTCCCGCAATTAGGATTATAAGCATCGCTATTGATTGTCCGTTCATATCTTATATTATATGAAAAAAAGAGAACTAAACCTTGTTTAATCATTAAATTATTTATCTTCTTTTGAATCCAGAAGTTCACATTTTAAATGTGATAAGCAATCCTGAAATTACATATCCTGAAATTAGAACTCCTAAACATATTCCATCACTCATGTTCCCATATCCAAATGCTGTTGTTACAGAAATGAATATAATTGGAAGCAAGAATGTTATCACAAATATTCCAACGTAAGTTGCAATTTTATCTAACTTTAAACCTTGTTCATCACTAAATGATGCTCTTGAGCTAGCAAGAATTTCTTTGAATTTCATCGGAATTGAAATTAATATATCTTTTATTTTATCCATATTACTTTTAAAAATTTCTTAAAGACTTAACTTTATGAAAGATCCACTCCTTTGAATCCGATTAATCTTGTTGCTCCATAACCTGCTGCATAAGATACTGCAAGTCCACATAGATACATTGGAATTGCAAGACCTATATTTCCTTTTGGTGTTGTCATTAATGGGGCAGCTAATAGACCAGATGGTCCAAACATAGTGTTTAGTCCAACATCCATTCCGCCTCATAAGTTGATAGCCCCCATAAAGAACCCACCAACTGCTCCCCCTATCATCCCTGACACAAATAATTTTGGTCTTGGTAATGACATAGCATAAATTAGAGGTTCTCCGATACCTAAAATACCAGGCACTATTGCTCCTTTAACTTGTTCTTTAAGCAATGATCCTGTTGGTGCTGCTTGCATTACTGATAGTGCAACTCCAACTTGTCCAGCTCCTGCCATAGCAAGTGCTGAGAATAGTCCGTTTATTCCTGTCTTTGCAACCAATGATGCATAGATAGGAACAAATCCTTGGTGAACACCGAATGTAACTGCTAGTAGGAAGATTCCTGCTAATACTGCAGCTCCAAATGGGTTAGTGTATAGCGCAATGAACATACTATTTACTATTTCGAACATTAGTCCTGAAACGGGGATAATTAGTGTATAAGCTAATGCTACTAACAATAGGTATGTTAATGTTGATGATCCAACAATATCAATAGTGTCAGGCATTATTTTTCTAATTTGTTTTTCAATTGGAACACCGAATCCCGCAATCATCATTGCTCCGAATATTCCTCCTGATGCGTAATCTAATGTTCAACCTGCTTCAGCCGAACCTCCAGGTCTAAATCCAATTGTTAATCAGTTAGTTGCTGGATCCATAATCTTAATTCCTAGGAAGTTAAGATAGTGTTGTCCATCTTCAGTTATTTGTTCAACAAATGGAGCTGTATAAAATCCTGAGAATGAAGTTACAAAGAATCCCGCAGCAATACCTCCAACCACGCCTGAACCACCGAATACTTCAGCTGTTCTTCAACCAACAACAATAACAAATGCTGTTTTTCATATATTAAGTGTTACATTTAATATATTAAATCATGATTCTGCAAATGCAGAGTTTCATACTCTTGTTGTTGTGTCGCCATCAACAAAAGATGTTGCTGATGATTGAATAATTCCACCAATTCCTGCTAAAATACCAGCTCCAATAAATCCAAAAATTAGTGGGGCAAATATTTTAGATATTTTAGTCATAAAGACTTGAATAGGTGATGTATTTTTAGCTTTTTGTCTGGCCTTTTCAGTTGCAGCAACTGAAGCTAATGTATCCATAGCAGGAGTATTATTTACATCAACTTCCCCTCCATATGAAATATCTGGATTAGCATCTCTAAGAGCTTGTGCTGTTTTATTGACGAACCCAGGGCCTAAAATTATTTGAATTTCATTTCCTGACTTGACAACACCAAGAACACCAGTTGATGCTTTTAATTCTGCTTCATTTACCTTTCTGAGACTCTTAACTGATATCCTCAATCTAGTCATACAATTAGTAAAAGAAGAGATATTTTCTTTTTCTCCAACTAGTTTTAACAAGGTTTCTGCCATTATAGCGGGAGTTGGTTTTTTTGCCATGTTACTCCTTTTAAAAGTTTTTTCCTTGTAAAATTAATTACTATTAAATTATATTGTAATTTAATATTTGAAAAAGCAAAATAGGCATTTTCATAGTAAAATATAAATATGTTAAGTATATCAATTTTCCCTGGTCAAGAAGTAAATATTTACACACAATTAGAACAATTAAAAGTCGCAAAACAACTTGGTTATTCATATGTTTTCACATCGCTCCATATCCCTGAAACAAACTCAGATAGTTATAGAGAATTCAGAATGATTTCAGCAAAAGTAAAAGAATTAGACATGAAATTAATTGTTGATATTTCTAAAGAATGTTTTAAAGAAGAATTCATAAAAGAAAATGATGTTTATTATCTACGTATTGATTTTGGATTTAATAATCAGGAAATAGTTGAAATAAAAAAGTTTTTAGATACTTTAAATGTTGATATGCAAATTAATTCATCAACAATAAGTGAAAATAGTTTTCTTGATTTAATCAAAAAGGGCTTGACAACTAAAAGACTTTCTGCTTGCCACAACTATTACCCACTTGTAGGGTCTGGGTTGTCAAAAGATTTTGTTTCCGGCAACAAAGTTAAAAGAGGTCCTGAATTTGTTGGTTTGCCCACAATAGAAAACCATAGAAATGCTGATATTTATATTTCTTCACAAGAACTATTAAATTTAGAAACTGATTCTATTATTTTTGGAGATACAATGGCAAATGATTATGAATTGGAAACTCTCCCTTCACTTAAAAAAGATAAACTATCAATTAAAATTGATGGCGAATATGAGATTTATGAAAAAGAATTCATTTTGAGATATGATAACTCTGAAGAATTTTTAAGATTTGAAAACTCAAGAAAATTAATGTCTGGAAACAATATAGATCCTGTTGGGACAAAAGAGATTATTAAATATGATATTATAATATTTAATAATTTACATAAAAGGTATATGAATGAAATTGCAGTTGTGTTTAACATTGATATGATTCCAGATGTTGAAAAAGTAAATATAATTGGATCACTAAAAGAATACTGATGATTATTAAATAATATTCCTGAACAACAAAAAATTGAATTTATAAAAGAAAAAAGAAGATAACTTATCTTCTTTTTTAAACCATTTCCAATTTATAAAAATCAAAGATTGGGTTCAACATACAATTAATTGCAATATATTTATATCAAATAAATACTTATTTATTTCTTAATAATTTAACATATTCATCAGCATATTTGATTGTTGTTCGCATACTTAATCCTGTAATTATGTTTCCGTCAATTACAACTTCTCATGAAGCTCCTATACCTTTAGGAGCTTCATAATTAGCTAATATTGCTCCATTATCAATTAATAATTGTTTTAGATCTTCTCCCGGGTGTACAATTGCATTCTTACCTTGAAGAAAACCAAATTTTGCAAGTATAATTGGTGCAGCACATATTGCTCCAACAACTTTATTGTTGTCAACAAAGTGTTTAAGTATATTTTCTATACCTTCAGCTTTTGCTAAATCATCAAATCCACTTCCTCCTGGAAGAAACACTCCATCATATTCATCAAGTTTATCCATTACATCTTTAAAAGTTTTTTTAACTTTTATTTCATGTCCTATTTGTGAAGTTACAAATTCAGTATCAACTCCAAAAGCTATATCAAATAGAACTCCATGTCTTTTTACTACATCAACAAACCCAAGAAGTTCTATATCTTCAAATTTGTTCACCGCTAATGCTAATATTTTTTTCATAATTATTTATTCTTTTTGTATCAAAAATTAGTAAAACTAATAATATTTAGATTTTTTTTATAAAAAATACCATCAAAATCCTTTACTAAAATCATACTTCCTCTCTTTCGCTTTTTTAAATTAAAATAATCTTTAAGAAAGTGTCTAAACCACCTTCATGGTTGTTTTTTGTTACAAGATTTGCTGTTTCTTTTATTTCTTTTTCAGCATTAATCATCACAACAATAATTTATTATTTCTTAATCATTTCTATATCTTTGTAGCCATCTCCAATAGCTATTACTTTTTTTAATAGCTCTATTAATGTGTGAAATATAATTCAATATCATGTTTCATTTTGAAGCATTATATGGAATCGCTTCTATTTCACTCTTATTATCCCCTAATACTCAGAAAAAGAATTTAAGTTTTTGATTCCGTTTCATGTAATTCAAAAATATCTTTTATATTTAAAATTTAATATTTTTTGAGGAATATCAAACCTTTCTTTAAATAGTGTTCTATCTATGTTAATGAATATTACATGTGACTATTTCTTCATGTTATGTAAACGCAAATCCCATTAATGCAAATCCTATCGATAAAAGAATACAAACTATAAATGTAACAGAAATGATTAAAAATTTAGAAACTTTTATATTGTAAATAATGTCAGGTTTTAAATTAATTATTTGTCATATTATAAATGGCATTAAAACAAATATTGAT
>JAUXHI010000021.1 GCA_030621645.1 Mycoplasmataceae bacterium | reverse complement strand
CACCATACTATGTTCGAAATGCTTGGTAACTTCTCAATAGGAGATTACTTTAAAGATAAAGCAATAGAATTTGGTTTTGAATTACTTACATCAGAAGAATACTTTAATTTTTCAATTGAAAAATTATATATTACTGTTTATGAAGATGACCAAGAAGCATTTGATAAATGAGTATCATTAGGAATTGCAAAAGATCATATCTTTAAAATGGGCAAGTATACAAACTTCTGAGATGTGGGAGAAGGTCCTTCAGGTCCTTCTACTGAAATATTCTATGACAGAGGAGAAAAATATAATAAAGGGTCTGCAAAAGAACTAATAGAAGCAAATGTTGAGAATGACCGTTTCATAGAACTATGAAATATTGTTTTCTCACAATTTAATAATGATGGAAAAGGCAACTATACTGAGTTGCCTCATAAAAATATAGATACGGGAGCTGGATTAGAAAGAATAACTTCTATAATCCAAGATACCCCAACTAACTTTGAAACAGATCTATTTAAACCAATCATTAATGAAATTGAAAAATTAACTGATCATTCATATGAGTTTGATTACATTCCTGGTAAGCAAGATGCTAAACAAGAACAAATCAACTCATACTTTAAAGCAATAGCAGACTTTACAAGAGCTGTTACTTTCGCTATTGGTGATGGAGCAACACCTGGTCCTAATGGTAGAGGTTATGTTTTAAGAAAACTAATTAGAAAAACTCATCTATATTCAAAACAACTAGGAATTAACAAAGCGTTTATGTTTGAACTAGTTGATGTAATTGTAAATACAATGAAAAAGTTTTATCCTCAGATAGATGAAAGAAAGCAAACTATTAAGGGCTTCTTCATCAAAGAAGAAGAACAATTCTTAAAAACAATACTTATTTCAACATCGCTTCTAGAAAAGATACTTAAAACTACTGAAGGAAAAGAAGTAGATGCTAAAGAAGTATTTAAACTATATGAAACTCATGGACTTCCTTTTGATGTTATTTATGAAATGATTGATGATAAAGGATTCACAGTTAATAAAGATAAAGTAAATCAATTAATGGATGAATTTAAACAAAATTCAAAATTACATCAAAAAAATTATTCAACAATGAAAGAACAAGATGACTTATTTAGAGGAATGAGCGCAACTAAGTTTATTGGTTATGAACTAAATGAAGCAGAAGTAGCAGTAATAGCTGTTGAAGGAAATAAAGTTGTTTTAGATAAAACTCCTTTTTATGCAACGTCTGGCGGACAAGAGTTTGATACTGGTTACTTAAATGATATTAAAGTAACTTCAGTACAAAAGAATGGTGATGGTGTCTTCATTCATGAAATAGAAGGTTCGCTATCAGTTGGCGATAAAGCAATCGCTAAGATAGACATACATAGACGTGAAGGAATGAGAAGGCACCACTCTGCAACTCATTTGCTATTTTCTACATTAGAACAAGTATGAGGTACAAGTATTCCTCAGGTTGGTTCTAAGGTTGAAGAAGACTTCTTAAGATTTGACTTTGCATTCCAAGGCAAGATATCTAAAGAAGATCTTATTAAAGCACAAGAGATTGCTAATAATTGAATTAAAGAATCTAATGAAGTAACAGTAATCGAAACTTCAATAGAAGAAGCTAAAAAAATGGGAGCTTCATATCTTGAAGGTACAAAATATGGAGATGTAGTTAGAGTTATTAAACTTAATGACATTGTAATTGATATGTGTGGAGGAACACATGTTAAAAATACAGCTGCAATAGAAGAAGTTTATATCTTTAATTTTGAGAAAAAAGGTTCAGGGGTTTACAGACTTGAAGCAGTGGCTGGAACTGAAAACTGCCTTGATAAAAAAATAGATGCTAATAAAGCATATAGAGAAAAAGCTTTTGAAGCTGTTATTGCCAAAAGAAAAGATATTGAATTGAAATTTGATTTACTTTTAAAAAACAAATCAATAATTGAAAAAGAAGTAAATAAATTTGATAATCTTCATTATACAGATGTTGAATATCAAATTAAGTTTGATAAATTAATCAATGAATACATTTCATTCATAAAATTACAAAATGAAACATTCATTAGTGAATATGTTTTAGAGATGAAATTAAGAATAAAAGATGAACCAATTTCATCTCTAGATATTTCTCCATTACCTATAAAAACTATTCAAAAGAATTTATTAGAAATAGTAAATTCTAAAGAGAATAAAATAATTGTAGTTAAATCTATTATTGGACCTAAAGCCACAATAGCTGTATTTTTATCAAAAGATAACAAAGATTTAAAAGATAAAATAAATGAATCAGCAACTTCAAATGAATTAAGAGGTTCTGGTAAGGGGCAAATATATATTTATGGTGGGATACCTGAATCAGTTGATTCAATGCTTAAGGAAGTATTAAATTGATAATTGCATTAGATCTAGGAATTAAATCAATTGGTGTTGCAATTTCAGATGAAACTAAAACAATTGCGATTCCATACAAAAATATATTATTTAAAACAGGTAATGCTCAAGAAGCCATTTCAATCATTAAAGACCTTGTGGAAGACAAAAACCTTTCAATCATATTAATTGGTTATCCAGTTAAAACTGATGGTAGTAGAGCTACTATATTAGATTTTATTGATATAGTTATCAATAAGTTGGAAGTAGAACTACCTAATAAGAAAATCATTAAAGTAGATGAGAGATTTTCAACTAAAAGAGGTATTGAACTTATTGAAAAGAAATATAAGGGCAAGAAGAAGGTTAAAGAGTTTAAAGATATGGCAGCAGCTTATGTGCTATTAAATGATTATCTTTTGTATAATTAAAATATGAAAAATAAACTTATACTTATTGGAGGTGGAACAGCATCAGGAAAAACACTGATTTCTGATGATGTTTTTACAACTCTTAATTCAGACAATGTATCAGTTGCCAAGCTTAAGATGGATAACTACTATAAAGATATGTTGCACTATCCTAACAAGAAAGTTTCAGAAGTTAATTGAGATTCACCTGAATCAATTCAATGAGAAGATTTGCTTCATGATATTGAAAAACTTATGGAAGGCGAAGCTGTTGTAAGAAAAAGATATATTTTTGAAACAGCAGAATACACAGATGAGATTATTGAAACTCTCCCGGAAGATTACATTATTGTTGAAGGTTTATTCGCATTATATAATGATAAATTAAATAAGATGGCAACTATAAGGATATATGTTCAGGCCGACTCAGACATTAGAGTTATGAGACGTTTAAAAAGAGATAAAGAAATAAGATTTAAAGATTTTGATGAAACTGAGTTTTTTGATAAATGAATAAACAACTTAAAACCAATGCATGATAAGTATGTAAGGCCAACAAAAATAAACGCCCATATGACATTACAAACATCAAACAATGAGTTTGATCAAAAGAAATTAGTAGAATCAGTTAACATAATAGTTAAATTAATAAAATAGGAGAAATAACATGAAAAACAATAACAAAATACAGTTAACATCTGAAGGTCTAAAAGAAAAAAAATTAAGACTTCAAAAATTAACAGATGTTGAAAGACCGTTGCTACTTAAGCAACTTTCAGAAGCTAGATCACAAGGTGATCTTTCTGAAAATGCCGATTATGATGCAGCAAAAGAAAAACAAGGGGTAATTGAAGCTGAAATATCTGAATTGGAACTATTAATTTCTAAAGCAGAAGTTATTAGAAAATCAAATTCTAAAAAAGTTACAATCGGACAACTAATAACTTATCAAAAAGTTGATACTAAAGAAACTAAAAAAATCAAACTAGTTGGTTCATTAGAAGCTAACCCATTTGCAGATATACCAATGGTTGGTGTAAACTCACCACTAGGAATAGCTCTTCTTGGTAAAGAAGCAGGGGATACTACTTCAGTTTCTGCTGCTAAAACATATGACATAGTAATTAAAAAAGCTGAGTAATATGAACTATAGTCAAATTTGAAAAGATATATTAAAAACTATTTATCATGATAAGCAAGCAATACTTATCGAGTTTTCTAATAACTCAATAATAGGTGACTATATCCCAGCAACTAAAACATTAAAAATAGTTGTTAAAAAAACATATCTTGAAAAGTTACTAATAAGTTCGGACGAAAAAGCAAAGACTCTTTTTGAGAAATATACAAAGAAACCAGTTATTAACCTATATATTAATAACAAACAGGTTGAAATGAAGTTTGTTAAGAAATTAACACCAATAAATAATGTTGAGGAAAGCATTATTGTAAGAAATAAGCCCATTTCTTATGTTTCTATTGAAAAAACATTTAATGATGAAGTTTTTATTAAAGAAAGAGATTTAAAAGCAAATTTAGAAACAAGAACTCAGAATCTTGATTTTTATAATAAGAACTTAAATAAACATAAAACATTAATTTTTCATAAATCAGATGCTGATTATAAAAAACACTTTATATTTTCATTAATATTTATATGAACTTTATTTGTTCCTATTATTTTACTTCCAGTAGGTTTTAATAAGAGATCAAATTATATAAATTTAGAGAGAAGTGTTAAAGATTTAATACTTACTAAATATAGACCTACAAACTTTTATGCTAAAAGTTTTGTTAAAAGATTAATAAAATAACATAAAATGTTAAAATAAGAATAGTGGTTAATTCACAACAACCGCCATGAACGAGTTTTAAGACAAAGTGTTACTTTGCGCTCCGGAATGCGAGTCTATGTAGGAGAAGAAAGAAAAATGATATATGCAATAATTAAATCAGGCGGAAAACAAATTAAAGTTCACGCTGGTATGGCTATTTGAGTAGAAAAACTTAAAGAACAAGAAGGTTCAAAAGTTAAATTTACAGAAGTAAAAGCAGTTTATGATGGCAAAGAACTTAAGGTTGGTACACCAAACCTTAAAGCTGAAGTAACAGCTACAGTTAAAAAACAAGGTAAGGGTAAGAAATTAAAGATTTTCAGAACTAAAGAAAAATCTAACTGAGACAGAGAAATGGGTCACAGACAACCATATTCAAGAGTATTGATTGAAGATATTATTCTTGATGGTACAAAGCTAGCAGCAAAAAAGGCAAAACCTGAAACAGAAGGAAAACCTAATACAACAACAAAA
The DNA here is from genome assembly GCA_030621645.1 of Mycoplasmataceae bacterium. Classification (GTDB taxonomy): domain Bacteria; phylum Bacillota_I; class Bacilli_A; order Mycoplasmatales; family Hepatoplasmataceae; genus JAUXHI01. The sequence continues at coordinate 4,586 of JAUXHI010000021.1, read as the reverse complement.
CCAAAAGTAGCTGAGAAGAAAGAAGAAGACCCAGTTAAAGAAGTCATTATTCTAGATGATACAGCCGTTGAAACAGAAGCACAAACTAAAGCAGCAGTTAAAACTGAAGTAGATAACAAAAAATCATCTAAGAAATTAAAAGAAGAAATTAAAACTGATGTTAAAGAAGAGTCAACAAAAGATCCAGTCAAAGAAATCATCATTTTAGATGACAAAGACGATTCTGTTGAAACTAAATAATTATGATTAAAATAATTGTCAAAAGAGAAGGTAACAATATTACAACTATATCTGCAAGCGGTCATGCATTATCTGCAGACCACAGAAAAGATTTAGTATGTGCTGGAGTATCTTCAATAATGTTCGGATTTATGAACTCCTTTGATAAAACTGATGTTGAAATAAAAATGACTGACGAACCTTATATTGAGATTAATGCAATAAATAATAATAATAATAAAACATCAACATTATTTAAAGCATTATATACATCATTAAAGACAATGGAACAATCAAACAAACAATTTATTAATATAAAGGAGAAATAACATGACACTACAATATACACTTAATATTCAATTCTTTGCCCATAAAAAGGGAGTAGGATCAACTAAAAATGGTAGAGACTCAGTTGGTAGAAGGCTTGGGCAAAAACTTTCTGATGGACAATTTGCCTCAGCAGGTACAATAATCTACAGACAAAGAGGGACAAAAATTCATCCTGGTAAAAATGTTGGTAGAGGTGGAGATGACACTCTATTCGCACTAATCACTGGAATTGTCAAATATGATAAATACAGAGGAAAAACAAGAGCAAATATAGTTGAAGCAACTGCTAAATAAAATGATTGATACAAAAACCAGACAAACAGGAAATGAACAGAGAAAACATGGATTAATTTCAATGCTTTCCATGATTATTGGGGTAGTTATTGGATCAGGGATATTCATTAAGAATAACGCGATGTATGGACATACAGGTTCAGCAATAATGTCTATGGTAGCATGAGGTATAATTTCAATAGTTGTACTATTGATGACTATTTCTTTTATTGAAATTGCATCTGGGTCAGCTAAAAAGAAAGTATCTAGTTCATATGGTAATTGAGCAAGTATGTTCTTCAATGATAAGATGGGGAAGGTAATTAATATTTTCTTCACACTTATTTATCTGCCAGGACTATTGATCTTTTTAGGATCAGTAGCAGCAGAATTCCTAGGAGCAGGAATCTTTGAAGCGATGGGTAAAGATATGTATGATATTTCATCAGCAACTGGAGCTTGAAGAAACTATGGAATCATAGCAGGCGGAGGAGTAGCACTTGTCTTTTTATTATTTGTTATGAATAATAAAACACACAAAGGTGGAAAGTTATTACAAGTTGGAGGAACAGGACTTAAATTGATTCCTTTAATTACAGTAATAATCATTGCATTAGTATTTGTGATAGGAGGATTCTCACCAGAAGGATCTAATTCAACTAACATTGGAGATCCTTCTAAAAACCCTGGACTTGACCTTTCTAAAGAAGGCTTTGACATGGGAACAATAATTTCTGGATTATTCTTAGCATTGCCAGCAGCAATGTATACATTTGATGGATTCGCACACTCTGCAATTCTTCAAAATGAAGCTAAGTCAAAAACTACATATAAAACATCATTAGCAATTGGTATGATAATTATTGTTGTATTGTACTTGCTATCATCATGAGCAATGTTCTTTGGTGGAGGAGAATCAGGATACTTTGATGAAGCACTTCAAGAATGAATTACATTTGATTTCTCAGTATCAAAAGCTATTACTGGATTATTAGGTTCTAAAGCAAGTTGATTGGGTACAACAGTTACATTCTTAATATTCATTTCAATATTAACAGGACTATCAGGATATATAATTCTATCTATTAGACAATATTCATTACTTTCATCAGAAAATATTTTCCCTGATTTAGAAGGAAAAGTTATTGCTAGAAATGGTAATGGTATACCATCTAAATCTGGATGATTAATGTTGGCTACAACAATGATCTGAGGAATATACTTATTACCAATGGATGCTATTGATGTTAATTTAAGTGTTCAAGCAGGAGAATGAGACATTTGATACTATGCATCAACTGAATATGTAGTTGACTTTTCTACTGTTGGAGCATTCGTTGTTTATGCGCTATTAGTTATTGGTGGATTATCAAATAGAAAAACTAATAAAATTGATGTTGATAAAGTTAAAGGTTTTGTGCCTGCGTCAATAATTGCCTCAATAACAATTTCTGTAATTGCTGGATACATGGTATTTGATATATTCAATTCATTAGCCACAACATTTAAAGCTGGGGGGGATGGAATATCTGCTCATGTTATTGGTAAATTCACAACAATGGTAATATCAGTAGTTTCAGTTACGGGATTATATTTCTACTTTGATAAGAATGTAAAACTTGTTACTGATAATCAATGAAAAAATAAAGAATTCCATATTAGAGCATATGAATCAGCTATGACTCCAATAGAATACAAAGAGTTTTTAAACAAAACAGTTAAAGTTGCTAAAAAACCAGCAGTTAAAAAAACACCCGCAAAGAAAAGAGTTGTTATAAAAGCAACAGTTAAAGAGAAATAATGATAAAAAATAACTTAATAAGATTTTTACAGGAAGAAGTTAAAAAGGCAAACGCAAAAGGATTAGTTGTCGGAGTTTCCGGTGGTGTAGATTCTGCAGTGGTTGCTCACTTAATTAAAGAAACATTTCCAGATGCCTCTTTTGGTGTTTGGATAGGAGCACATTCTTCAGCAGAAGCTAAAAGAAATGCATTAAGAGTATTAGAACACACAAAGCTAGATCATTCATTATTAGATATATCTGATGAAGTGGATGGCATTGCAGAAAAATCACTTCTTACAAAAGATATATATGAAAATGAAGAAATATATGCAAAGTTTGAAAAGGATGGAATAAATCCTTTAGATGAAGAATATCGTTTAACTGATGAGTTTGTTCATATCAAAGGTAATATTAAATCTAGATTAAGAACTTCAGTTTTATATGCAATAGCTCAAAAGAATAACTATTTAGTGGTTGGGACATCTAATGCTTCTGAAAACTATATTGGTTACTTCACTAAACATGGCGATAATGCAGTTGACATTCAACCATTAGTTAATCTAACTAAAACAGAGGTATATCAGCTTGCTAAGGAGCTTAATGTTAACGAGAGAGTAATTAATGCAGCTCCTTCTGCTGACCTTAGAAGAGGACAAACAGATGAAGATGATCTTGGATTTAAATATGATGATCTAGATAAACTTCTTAATGGAGAAGAAATAGATCAATCTGTTAAAGAAAAAATAGAAACTATGCATAATGATTCAAAACATAAAAGAACATCTCCTGTAGAGTTCAAGAAATAATAAAAAAGGCTTTGCTATTCATATCAGCCTTTTTTTATTTTTCTATAATGTTTTATTAGTGTTCCTTTTGAAATATCAAACCCTTTATTGAATCCATTAGCAAACACATATAAGAATTTAGTGCCTTTAATCACTTTACTTATTTTATTTTGTTGGAAATTACTTTCAAAATGAATAACAAATCTATTTTCATCTACAAACACAAGATCAATAGGCATTGATATTAGAAATGATGAGAAGCCTTCTGTTTTATATTTGAAGTAACCAATAGTTCCATCAAATGTTTTTCTATTAATTAATTCAGCTATTTGGCCTTTTCAATCTTTAATTCTTTTAAGTTCAATAGGAAGAACTTCACCATTTTTTTCTAAATAGTAAGTCTGGTTATTATCTCTTCTCTTAATAATTCATGTCATTAACATATGTATTTTTATTATAATAAAAATAACAAGAAATATGGAGACATTATGGCAGGACATTCAAAATGAGCAAATATTAAACACAGAAAAGATGCACAAGATTCAAAGAGAGCTAAGGTTTTCCAAAAATTAAGTAAAGAAATTATGGTCGCCATGAAAACAGACCCAAGTATCGATACTAATCCAAGACTCAAACTAGCTGTTGAAAAAGCTAAAGCTGCAAATATGCCCAATGATAATATCAAAAAACTTTTTGATAAGGCTAATAAAGATACAAGTAATTGACAAGAAGTTACTTATGAAGGTTATGGACCTAATGGTGTTGCAATAGTTGTTGAAGCACTTACAGATAATATTAATAGAACATCACCAGAAATTAAATCTACTTTTGATAAAGGCGGAGGAAACTTAGGAGTTCCAGGTTCAGTTCTATATATGTTCAACACTAAAGGAATCCTTGTTTTAGAGAATAGCGTTGTTGACATTGACACAGCAATGGAATATGCTATTGAAGCAGGAGCAGAGAACATCTTTGAAGAAGATGGAGTAATTATTATAGAAACAGAACCTAAAGTTCTTCTTGATGTTAAAGCATTCTTTGAAGATAAAGGGATAACAGGATTCCTGGTTTCAGAAGTTTCTAAAATAGCAGAGAATAAGATTGAATTATCTGATGCTGATGCTCAAAAGATAATGAATCTTACAGATGCACTTGAAGATCTTGATGATGTTCAAGAAATATACACAAATGTAAAA